>JAWOGR010000019.1:0-5989 GCA_046496625.1 Dehalococcoidia bacterium
CCACAATAGCATCCCGTATTGGCTGCCAGGCAGCTTGCTGACATGAAGTGAGAGCCGGAGGCGGAGTAGTTGACAGGCTGAGGTGAGACAGGGGGTCACGTCTCACTCTGAGCCTCTCCACTGAGACCAGACCGCGGCTCTCCAGGGCCCTGATAGTGGCGAGAGAGCACCCAAGGCGTCTCTTTAGTTCGCCGACCGAAACAGGCTGAGCACGTCCGGCCAGAAACCGCAGTAACTCCGCCTGCTTATGTGCTCTGGAATTGTCCAGGCGGGCCTGCTCGGTATTGATTGACGTTCTGTCGGTAGTTAACCTGACATAAGGAACGGTTCGGGGCCTCGCCTTGGCTTTCTCCGGTTCCAGGGTCCTCTTGATTAGCTGACGGCTAAGCAGTTGTTCGGTGATCTGATGGGCCTTTGCTTTGCCAACTGTCTTTTCCAGGGCAAGCAGGCTGATTTTCTTTTTTTTTCGATTGTATCAAGGACCAGCCTCTGCTCCGGGGTCAGCGGCGAATCCGCTTCGGAGTGTGTCGGCTGAAAGCAGATGACGGTGCGTCTCCGGGATCCCGGAGGCAGCATCAAGGCCAGTGCATCAAAGAGGGGGGCGAAATAGCGTTCGCTGATCCATTCGGCAAGTCTGATCTGAACGGGCGGAAGTGGAGGGCTGTCGCCGACAATGCCGGCTATGTCCCTGGTCTCAGCAACCGATGGCTGCTCTGCTAACCGGATGACAATGCCCTGAATGACCCTAGCGCCGAAGGGCCCCCATACTGCTTGCCCGGCACTGACACTGAGCCCGGGCGGTATGGCGTAGGAGAAAGTCGACCGACTCCCCGGCGCGTTGACAGCCACCTCGGCATAGTTCATTCAGAGGCTTGTTGCTCTCCCTGAGGGTTGACTGACTCTGTGGCCTTCTCTCGTCTTTCCTTCAGTCGAGCACGCTTAGCGCTGAGCCCGCGCACATGATAGAGCTTGGCCCGGCGCACGTGTCCATGCCTGAGCACCTCCAGATTCTGTACAGAAGGCGACTGGAACGGAAAGGTGCGTTCCACTCCAATGCCGTGGGATACACGCCTTACCGTAAAGCTCCCGCCGTCTACACCCTTCCTCATCCTGATCACCATGCCCTGAAAGTGCTGCAGTCGCTCCTTGTCCCCTTCCACAGTCTTCAAACTAACCCTGACCGTGTCGCCAGGGGTAATTTGAGCAATGGCGGGGTTCATCTTGGGTTTAACGAATTCTCTAACATCCATTTCCTTTCCTCGTCGCACAGATTAGCGTTCTTCAATAGCTCAGGGCGTCGTCCGGCCGTCCGCACAAGCGCCTGGCAGCGTCGCCATTGAGCGATCTCGCCGTGATTACCTGAAAGCAGAACCGGGGGCACCGACCAACCGCGATATGCCTGGGGCCTGGTATACTGAGGGTATTCCAGCAGCCCGTTGCTATGTGAATCGGTACTGGCGGAGTCCTCCGAGCCCAGCACTCCCGGTATCAATCTAACCACCGCATCCACCACCACCAGGGCAGCTGATTCGCCTGCGCTTAGCACATAATCGCCGATGCTTATCTCATCGGTAGCCAGATGTTCACACACTCTCTCGTCCAAACCCTCGTAGTGGCCGCAGATCAACATGATATGAGGGTGGACGGCCAGTTCCTGAGCTACAGACTGAGAAAGCAGCCTGCCCTGGGGCGTGAGCAATATGATGGGTATATCGCTTGCACCGGATTGCTCCTTTATGGATTCTGCTGCCTCGAAGACGGGCTCGGGCCTGAGCACCATGCCCGGCCCACCGCCATAGGGGTAATCATCCACAGTATGATGTTTGTCATGCGCATAGTCGCGAATATTGTGGATCGCGATATGCGCCAATCCCCGCTCGCTGGCGCGCTTGACCATGCTCTGGTTTAGCGGAGCGATAAGCATGTCGGGAAAGAGACACAGAATATCAATACGCACGGGTTACCTCAATAAGAGCCTTGAAAGTGCATATCTTACCATGCAGGCTGTGACAAGACAAAATCGCTGTCTGCCTGCCCCCGGGGTGAACCCGAGTCTAACACAGAGTCATGCGCGCTGCACTATGCCCGGTCACACCCGATTCTCGATCGACGGAGGGAAGATTCCTGAAAAACGGTACGAAACGGGCAAAAGGTATTGACAAATCTGAGGTATGGTTTATAATACAGTTGTGGGGAAAAATGGGGAGAAAGGGTGAAGCATACAATATTCTCTAACGTAACCCGGGGCAGATTGGGGATGGGCAAGGGAAACTGAGGAAGCACGATGTTTTTCGGCGAGCACACCTACAAAGTTGATGAGAAGGGCAGAGTACCTCTGCCGCCAAAGTTCAGGCGGGAGATGAAGGACGGTGTGATACTGGCCAAGGGGACAGGCGAGAAGTGTGTTGCCGTCTATCCGGTACTTGAGTGGAAAAGACTGGCTGACAGTCTGGCTACCAGGGCAGTAACCCCTGCCCACATGCGGAAGCTGAATCGCGCCATCTTCGGCTCCGCCTTCAGCACCTCCTTCGATGGACAGGGCAGGATAACGCTGCCGCATCCCCTGCGCGACCACGCGGGGATTGCTGACACAGCGATTGTTGTCGGTGCCAATAACCGCGTTGAACTCTGGAGTGAAGATGAATGGAAGGCTGAGAAAGCATCTGCCGAAGAGCAGGCGGCACAGATAATCGAGACCCTGGAGAGCAGTCAATGAGCGTCGCTATGTCCTTGCCCACTCACGTACCTGTGTTGATTGACGAGGTCATAGAGGGCCTTCAGCCTGAACCAGGCGGCCGCTTCATCGACTGCACCGCGGGGCTGGGGGGGCACGCAGCAGCCATACTGGAACGGATCGCGCCCTCGGGAAGGCTCTTGGGAATCGATGCTGATCCCGAGGCCCTCAGAGTAAGTCAAGACAGGCTCAGCGGCTACGGTGAAGCAGTTACTCTGGTCAATGACAACTTCGTTAACCTTGAGGATATCAGCGAAAGATACCAGTTTCATCCAGTTGATGGTATTCTTTTCGACCTCGGTGTTTCTTCTCTGCAACTGGATACAGCCGACCGCGGCTTCAGTTTCAACCTCGATGCGCCTCTGGATATGAGGTTCGGTCCGGGGCAATGGCTCACTGCATCAGATATCGTCAACACCTTCTCTGAGCAGGAGCTGGCCAAGCTCATACACACATACGGTGAGGAGCGTCACAGCCGGCGGATTGCGCGACATATCTTACAGAACCGCCCTGTGGCGACCACACTGGAGCTTGCCCGCCTGGTAGAGCAGGTTCTGCACGCCTCGACCATACGTCGTGCCAGAATTCATCCTGCCACAAGGACCTTCATGGCGCTGCGCATCGCGGTCAACAGTGAACTACAGAATCTGGAGCTGGCTCTAAAACAAACCATCAACCTACTTCATCCTGGGGGAAGACTGGCGGTCATCAGCTATCATTCGCTGGAAGATCGCATAGCCAAGCAGTTCATGCGATACGCAGCCGCCAACTGCCTCTGCCTGCCAGGAACAGTAATCTGTCGCTGTGGGCATGTGCCCACCCTGAAAATCATCTCACGGAAGGTCATTAAACCTACCTCGTTGGAGATAGAATCCAACCCACGCAGCCGTAGCGCCAAGCTAAGGATAGCCGAGCGGCTCAACTAGGCAGTATCTTCAGCAACAAAAGGAGGTGACAATGGCTAAGAAGATCATATCAGCTATTGATGTGGGCACAACCAAAGTAGCCACTATCGTGGCCAATGTCAAGGCACAAGATGACATTGAAGTCCTGGGTGTGGGAGTCGTTCCCAGTCGCGGCCTGCACAAAGGCATCGTAGTCAACATGGATGAAGCCAGACAGTCCATTGCCGCATCAGTGAAGGAAGCTCAAAGAATCAGCGGCATACGTATCGATTCTGCCTACGTTGGGGTTACCGGTCGACACATAAGCAGTCTGAATAACAGAGGAGTAGTGGCTATCCCCCGAGATGATCGTTTGGTGCGTACCCAGGACCTTAAACGGGTGCTATCTGCGGCTCGCAACATCACAGTCGCTGAGGGCAAGAAGGTGCTCCATGCCATTCCTCGCTCCTATGCTCTGGACGGACAGGAGGGAGTGCAGCAGCCAGTGGGCATGCATGGATCCAGGTTGGATGTGGAGACCCACATCGTCACTGCTTCGGTGACCTCGATACAGAACCTGGCCAAATGTGCTCGCAGCGTCGGTGTTGACGTCGAGGACCTTATCCTTGAGCCCCTGGCTAGTGGAGAGGCAGCGTTGACCCCGGAGGAACGAGAGTCGGGAGTCATCATGGCTGACATCGGAGGCGGTACGACGGACATAGCTGTGTTCAAGAACGGCAGCATCTACCACACGGCCATCCTGCCCGTGGCAGGGTACCAGGTAACCAGCGACATATCCATAGGTTTGGGCTTGCCTTTCAATATCGCGGAGAAAATGAAGAGGAGATATGGCAGTGTCGCTACCTCTCCGGAGACCGAGGAGATGGTGCAGGTTGGTATCGAGAACGGTCATAGCGCCTCGTACAAGGACCTCTGCAGCATCATCCGGGCCCGAATGGAGGAACTGCTACAACTCGTACTACTGGAGATGCCCACCAGTGATTATCACACCCTGGCGCCTTGCGGCTTAGTGCTTACTGGTGGAACCTCTAATCTGTCCGGGCTTGACGAGTTGGGGCAGTCCCTGCTGAGAATCCCGGTGCGTAGAGGACGGCCCATGAGTACGGGCATATATGGCATTTCCGATATCCTGAATGACCCCTCTTATGCGACCACCCTGGGCCTGATCCTGTGGCAGGTACGAGGCAAAGAGGGATCAACCTACAAAAGATCAAGGGCTGGCACTTGGAGCAGCTTCATGACCATGGTCAGAAAGCTGTTTCGCGCTTAGCTCGCGAAAGGAGGTTAGAATGGCAAAGCAAATTTTTACTCCAACTCCAGCAAGAATCAAAGCCATTGGCATTGGCGGCGGTGGCAGCAACGCTATCACTCGTATGGTCCGCGAAGGCATCAAGGGCGTTGACTTCATAGTCATGAACACCGATGGCCAGGCGCTGGCCCTAGCCGAGGCTCCTACCAGAATCCAACTGGGCGAGAAGCTTACCAGGGGGCTGGGCGCAGGTGGTGATCACAAAGTCGGCATCAAGGCCGCCGAGGAGAGCCGGGACGCAATCGAGGACCTTGTTCAGGGTGCCGATATGGTCTTCATCGCCGCCGGCATGGGTGGTGGCACAGGGACAGGTGGCATACCAGTAGTATCTGAGGTAGCCAAGCAGACCGGCGCTCTGACCATTGCGGTGGTGACCAAGCCCTTCAGCTTCGAAGGGACGCATCGAGCTCAAGTAGCCGAGGAAGGATTGGTGAACCTCTCCAACAAGGTCGACACTCTTATCATCATACCGAACGACCGCCTTCTCCAGCTCTGCGATGCCAAGACCACTGTTGACAACGCCTTCAGGCTGGCGGATGACGCGCTTCTATTGGGAGTGCAGGCCATATCTGAGGTGGTTACCATTCCGGGCTTGATCAACCTGGACTTCGCCGATATCAAGTCGGTGATGAAAGATGCTGGTCCAGCCTGGATGTCGGTCGGTAGAGCTGGCGGGCAAAGTCGTGCTACTGAAGCGGCTAAGGCTGCTCTGGCCAGCCCCTTGCTCGACGTATCTGTAAACGGAGCGAGCGGGGTGCTATTCAATATTACCGGCGGCCCCAGTCTCACTCTGTTCGAGTGCAACGAGGCTGCCCAGGTCATTAGCCAGGCAGTGGATCCCAGTGCCAATATAGTGTTTGGGGTGGTATTCGACCCCAAGATGGATAGCGAGGTTCGAATTACCGTTATCGCCACGGGCTTCGCCAAGGCAGAGGGGAAGGGAATGTACAGCGCCGAGGAGTTGCGGCGCCTGATAAAAGGCGGCAGCGATGCGCTCGATGTGCCCTCTTTCCTGCGCCGTGGTCAGAAAATGCCTGTCTC
>JAWOGR010000103.1:0-3283 GCA_046496625.1 Dehalococcoidia bacterium
CCCCCGGTAACCGCATGATAAGTGCCTGAGAGTGGATCATCGTGCTGCCAGATCCTGATAGCAGGTGCGAAAGGCAGAAGCATCCTTTCAGTCTCAAAGCCCACCCATTCCATCAGGCTGGCAATGTACTCGCCCCCCGCCGGGTACAGAGGCGGATACAGGTCGGTTCGTATTATGAACTTGATAACAATCTCATCGCCATTGTAATGCCACTTCTCATCTATCAGTTCGGCACCCAGGTCCTCCATCCTGTCGTGGATTATCCCCCTGGCTCTATCAGGATCATGCTCGTAATGGTCCTCAATGGCCTCAAGAACATCGATGTAACGATCATACTCGGGAAACGCCCTCCCGTCCAGCGCATAGATCGGCATCCCCATACCCCCCAGGAGATCCCCAACAAAGTATTCGCGATCGATCAGCCAGTTGAAGGCCTCGCGGATCTCCGCATCCCAAAACGGATTGATACGGCCATCATAGAAGTAGGGCCCCGCGACATTGAACATGAGTTCCGTAAAGTGTCCGTAGCTGAAGCTATACTCAAGATCGGGATGATCGACGATTCTCTGGAAACTTGTCGGTTCCGTTACAGAGAGCATCCACCAGATGTCTGTATCGCCGGCTTCGAGCTTGGACATACCCGCCGCCTGGCTTCCCTCATGACTGATCAGAATCCGGTCCACCCAGGGTCCCGTCGTACGAAGATCCGGTGGCCCGGGAGGGCCTTCGGTATCACCCCGAACCAGCACCACGACAACTACTATGGCCACGACCACCACAAGAGCCAGTATCGCTTTCTTCAACATCTGTTAACCTCCTACGACTACATTGTATGCCGCACATTGCTGTGCATTGAAGAACGCATTCATAGACCTCAACTAGAACATGAGGCCGCACCTACCATACAGAACTCAAACGCAATTATATAACACATGGACACGGCCTTTCAAAGGATCAACGATTGTGACACCGGCAGGTGAAGATGAAAATCGGCGGGCCGATCCTTACCTTCACTGGAAGATCCGCAGGACCTCGGATCTCAAGAGCCTCTGCGCTACACTCTTCTTGCCGAGAAATCACGAAGGTTGAGCCCCAACACCTCTTCCCCATTCCAGCGGCTTCTCTCGAGGTTGTAGACGATGTCTATGTAGCGCGGTACATCCTTCGCCTTCATCTGCGACGAGAAATCCACAGCCCTCCAGGTCACGTCCTCCTGCCTGAGTTTCAACCTCAGCCACTCACCCTTGCTGCCGAAGTTCCGGCCCTCAGCTACCTCGACATGACGGGTGAGGAAGGTCGGCTTCGGATTACCCCGGCCAAAAGGACTCAGTTCTTGAATAAGGTTGAAGGTATCTCCCGTGAACACGGACAACGGAACCTCGGCGTCGACTACCAGTTCCGGACGGAGATCCAGATGGCTCAGCTTCTCCCCGGCCAGACCAATCAGCCTATCCTCCAGCGCGGCCAGGTTCTCACGCGGTACGGTGAATCCTGCGGCCAGGGCGTGTCCACCAAAGGCAGTAAGCAGGTCGCTGCAGGCTTCCAGCGCGGACACCATATCGAACTCGGCTATGCTGCGACAACTACCCTTGCATAGGTCAGCCGCCAGACTGACTATAACGACAGGCCTGTAGAATTCATCCAGCAGCCTGCCGGCAACAGGCCCGATGACACCCACAGAGTAGCTTTCGTCGCCTACCAACAGCAGAGGATGATGCAGCTTGTCGACAAGTCGCTGTCTGGCATGCTCCAGTACTTCGCTGCTCAGCTTCTGCCGCTCAGCGTTCCTGCCTTCCAGTTCCTGAGCCAGTTGTCGGGCCTCCTCCGTCGACCGGGTAGTTAGCAGCCGGTAGCTGGTCGAAGCACTGTCTAACCTGCCCGCAGCGTTCAGGCGAGGCCCCAACACCCAGGATATGTCGTCACTATCGAGTTCGCCGGGCCTGAGTCCTGTCAGACTCACCATCTCTTGAATTCCCGGGCGTGAGCTGGTGTTTAGCTCCTTCAGCCCCTCGTTGACCAGATACCGGTTCTCACCGATCATGGGAGACATGTCTGTAACAGTGGCTAGAGCTACCAGATCCATAAGTCCCGTTAGCCATTTCTCCCTGTTATCCTTGTGAAACAGCGCCTGCACAAGCTTGAAGGCGACACCTGCGCCGGCCAGGTCAGGATGCGGATACCGGGAGTCCTTTCGCTTGGGATCGACAACAGCCACAGCCCGCGGCAGACTCTGAGACGGAACATGATGGTCGGTTATGATCATATCCATACCCAGTTCCTTAGCCCTCCCTACTTCAGCGACATCGGTCACCCCACAATCAACGGTGATCACCAGGTCCGCTCCCCGCGCATGTAGCTTGTCTATCGCCGAACCATTCAGGCCGTGTCCCTCCTCAAAGCGGTCGGGAATATAGACAATCGTCTCGGCGCCGAGCCTGGACAACCCCTCCACAACAATGGCAGCAGATGTAACACCGTCCACATCAAAGTCACCATATACGGCGACCTTCTCCCGTGCCAGCACCGCCTCGTACACCCTGCCTACGGCCTTTGATATGTCAGGGAGCAGAAAGGGGTTTCCCTCCAATCTATCATCAACAGCCAGGAAAGGCTCCACTTGCTCCGGACCAACTCCACGGTTGTAAAGGAGCTGGGCAACAAGGTCGGTCACTCCCGAAGCTTCCATATAGCTCTTCGGAACGGGCGGCAGGATCTTCCACCGGGTTCTTTGATCCGATTTCATGTCTAAGACCAGTGCTGTGACAGAATCGTTAACTATATCACAGACAGCCCTTCAACAGAACACAGCAGCGCACGCCCATTTCGTTGTGCCGCCCCTGAGCCCCCCGGGCGGGCACAAGACCCGCCCCTACATTTCCAGGCGTCGCATAGGGATACTGACCAGTGGTTTCCGCGCAGTTGCTGGGTTCATCCACACCTCGTGTGTAACACTGTAGTGCAATCCCTCAGGATAGCGCCCCTTCGTGCCTCGGCTTGTTGCAGCCACGATCGCCATCACAATCATGATCTCACCCTCAAGCCAGGTGGATAGCACAATCCGCAGGAGGCTTCGACTATCACCAGGCCGCACGATGACGCTGCGGATCCCGTCATACGGCTCGTGTTTGACCGTTCCTGTGGGCAGCACATATAATCGACAGCAATGAAGGTAGCCTTCTACACCTTGGGCTGCAAGCTAAACCAGGCCGAGACGGAGTCGCTGGTCAACGACTTCGTCAGGGCCGGCTTCGAGATCGTCCCCTCCGATGCTGCAGCGGACATC
>JAWOGR010000110.1:0-10548 GCA_046496625.1 Dehalococcoidia bacterium
TTAACCGAGTATATGGTCTCGCCCCGTCTGATGCCGAAGATGCGGGGGGGAAGCCCTATGCCGAACTCCTCTACCTTTACTCCGGCCCGCCTGGCAGCCACGAAGTGCCCCAGTTCGTGAAGGCAGAGTGCCAAAAACAGAGCTGCCAGAAATATGATGATCGTGAGGACAATATCCATATCCTATCTTCCTTCCTGGAGAGTGCTTCGTCGCTCGGGTTTCCCGATGCAACCCGACGAGAAGCGCATGGCACACTCCCTCGCCCATTCGTCGGCGGAAAGTATCCCCTCGAGCGATGGTTGCGCGGTGTTCTCGTGTTGCTGTAACGCCGCGTCCACCATTCTGGAGATGTCGCGGAAACCGATCCTGTGACTGAGGAAGAGGTCTACAGCCACCTCATCGGCAGCACAGAGCACTGCCGGATAAGTGCCTCCCGCCTTCCCTGCTTTTACTGCCGAGCTCAGGCAGGGGAATCTGCTGTAGTTCACGGGCTCGAAGTTCAAGTCGAGGATTGTGTTCCAGTCAAGGCGTGGCAAATCGGAGTTGGCCCACCTGCGAGGATAGGAGAGCGCGTATTGAATGGGAAGCCTCATGTCGGGCGGTCCGAGTTGAGCTTTCACGGAACCATCGACAAACTCGACCATGGAATGAACGACAGACTGGGGGTGAACGAGTATTTGAATACTATCAAAAGGTAGGGAGAAAAGCCAGTGAGCTTCGATCACTTCCAGGCCCTTGTTCATCAGTGTTGCTGAGTCAATCGTCACCTTCTTGCCCATCCTCCAAACCGGATGACGGAGAGCTAGCTCGGGGGTAATCTCATCGAGTTGTGCGTCCGAGTATCTGTAGAAGGGGCCTCCGGAGGCAGTCAGCAGTATCCGCTGCGGTTCATCTTCTTCCCCCTGCAGGCATTGCCAGATGGCACTGTGCTCGCTGTCGATGGGCAGAATCCGGCCCTGGTGGAGGTTGGCTTCTCGAACAATGATCTCCCCCGCCATCACCAGCACCTCCTTGTTGGCGATGGCGACAGTCTTTCCTGTCCTGAGTGCGGTCAGAGTAGGGCCTAGCCCTGCCTTGCCCGATGTGGCAACAATCACCAGGTCTACGTCGGGATGACCGGCAATCTCCTCCATTGAGACTAACTCGCCCTGCATGCTGTGGTCGAGCTTGACCGATGATGAGAAGAGCCCTGGCCGGAACTCCCGGAGCTGTTGTTCCAGAAGACCGGAGTTCTTGCCCCCTGCCAGCGCTACTACCTGTATCTCATCGGGAGAGTTGCGGATCACGTCCAGAGCCTGTTGCCCGATGGAGCCTGTCGAGCCAAGGATCGCTACTCTCTTCATATCACCCATAGCACGTAGTAGTATACCACTGCCCCGACGAAGATGATGCTGTCGAAGCGGTCCAGGACACCGCCGTGTCCCGGTAGCAGTCCACCTGATTCCTTCGTCCCCGTGTTGCGCTTCAGAAGTGATTCGACGAGGTCGCCAAGCTGAGCGAAGAGACTGACGATGATCCCCAGGACGATGACCTGCCAGCCCACAAAGGTGTACCCAGAAACGAGACTGAGAACCAGGGCTATCACTATGGCGCCCAGAATCGCGCAGACCAGACCTCCCGCGGCTCCCTCCCAGGTCTTGGCGGGGCTTACGGCGGGCGCCAGCTTATGCCTGCCCAGCGCTCTGCCGACGAAGAATGCGCCCGTATCATTGGCGAACACCGTGAGCATCGTCAAGTAGACCCAGATTCGGCCGTCCTCCAGGCCACGCAGGTTGAGCCAGTGGCTGAGCATCCATCCCACATACAGAGCGCCCGCCATTATCCACGCCCAGTTGCGAAACGCACCTTCTCTTGGTTGGATGCGAAGAAGTGAGACCAGGGATACCAGCATAGCGGCGGTGATAACCATGGGAAGAACACCGGGCCCGCTGTGGGCGTAGTGGGGGCTGAGGACAAGCGCCAGTGCCCAGAGCAAGCCCAGATGGAGAAGAGGGTCTCTCCTGTCGAGGCCGCCCATACGGTAGAACTCGTAGGTGCCGACCAGGGCGGCCGTCGCTATGAGAAGACTGAACCAGGGGGCACCAAGCCAGATGGCCAGCATGATGACGGGTATGCCCAGAGCAGCTGTGATGACTCTGTGCTTCAGCATTGCTGTATTGTAACAGCTTTTTTGACGACCGGTAGTCAGCACCGGAGTGTGGCTGCGATGTGTGCAGACAGGGGGCTCAGGCTTCTGCAAGTAGCAGTGCGACGAGCCTGATCGGTGATCAAGGTCTATGGGATTCGGCGAAGACACTCCTGCCGGAGAGAGCAATGCCGATGATGAACAACCCGAGCATCGCTATCGCCAGTATCCAGGGAAGGCCTCCCACCGGACTGGTGATAGCCACCATTGGCCCGTTCACGACGCCCATAGCGATTAGTGCAGCCCACCAGGCCCATCTCTTTGACTGTCTTACGCCGTAGTGGACTAGGGCCATCAGCGAGACTCCGACGCTGATGAAGAGGATCCCGGCGAGTCTGATAAAGATCTTCGCCAGAGTTGCCAGCTGTGGGTTGAAGCCGGCAATGTCATCAATGGTCATACCGATGAACTCCTCGTGATATCCCATCAGGTTTCCTCTGGCGACATAGACAACCCCTATAACGAGGGAAGACAGCGCCACAAAGATAAGGATAATCGAAGCTGCTTTCAACATGATTAACCTCCTCGCACAGTATGCTGGTACGGGACTTTCGATGGAGCGACCGGGGAGAGAAGGGAGCGGTCACATAGTGGTGGCCAAATCCGGGCGGGTCAGCTATGCCTCCTTCTCGTCGTACATCTGAGAACCGGCGAGGATACCATGAGTGCCGGCTATAGATGGCCTATATCTCGCGGATCTCCCTTTCCTTACTCTCCCCCAGTTCGTTTACCTGATCCACGAAGGCCTCTGTAAGCTGGTCGATCTTCTTAGTGTTGCTCTTGAGATCGTCCTGTGATATCTCCTTCGATCTCTCCATCTCCCGCAGCTTCTCAATGCCGTCCCTTCTTATGTTGCGTATGGCGATCCGCCGTTCTTCGATCTTTCTGGAGACCAGCTTGACCAACTCGATGCGGCGTTCTTCACTGAGAGGCGGAATCAAGACGCGAATGAGGTTGCCATCATTTGCCGGGTTGAGGCCGATATTCGCTGCCAGGATGGCCTTTTCGATGTCACGAAGTGATGCGCGGTCCCATGGCTGAACAACAATGAGGTTGGCCTCGGGTGTGGACATGGTAGCTAGTTGGTAGAGGGGTACAGGCGAGCCGTGGTACTCAACAACCACGTTGTCGAGTAAAGCTGGAGTGGCGCGTCCGGCCCTGATGGTGGCTAGCTCTTTGGCCAAGCCGTCAACGGCCTTCTGCATTCTGCTGTTCAGTTCAGTCAGTAGTTCATCCACCATGGCCTAGCGTTCGACACCCAGTTCGAACCTAGCGAACCTGCGTACCCTTATATTCTCGCCTACTTTGGCAATGGTTTCGGTAACAACATCATTCACGGTCTTGGCGGGTTCCCTGACGAATGGCTGGCTGAGTAGACACACAACCTGGGGATCCATGTCTGCTTCCGGGGGTATCTCCTCACTGGTTATGAAGCGTGGGGAAGTAGCCGCGACCTGCATGGCCAGGTTGCGGGCCAGCTGCTTGAACTCGTCTGTGTGAGCCACAAAATCCGTCTCGCAATTCAGTTCCACCAGGGCTCCTATGTGCTTCGTATGATGGATGTACGCCTCCACAAGGCCTTGCTTTGCTGCAGCGTCCCTCCTCTTCTCGGCGGTTGCCATCCCTCGCTCTTTAAGGATTTCGATTGCCCTCTCTATGTCACCGTCCACTTCCATTAAGGCACGATTACAGTCGAGTACTCCGGCATTGGTTATATCCCTTAACTCTCTCACTGATTGAACTGACACTTTCATGTGGTTGAAATCTCTCCTTCTGATTCCTTCGGCTCCTCGGGCTCCCGGGCCACAACGGGTTCCTTCGGCTGCTCAGGCTCCCGGGCCACAACGGGCTCCTTCGGCTCCTCGGGCTCCCGGGCCACAACGGGTTCCTTCGGCTCCTCAGGCCCGCCGAGGTCCTGTGGCCTCTGTGGCTCATCAGGCTCAAAGGTATAAGAACCGAGGGTGTCAATATCCTGTTCACGACCGTCCTCACCCGCCAGGGTGGCGGTGACCTCCTCTCCTGAGAAGGCCTCGGCCTTGCCCTCGACTATGGCATCGGCTATCCTGCTGGAGATCAGCCTGATGGCCTTAACAGCGTCATCGTTGGCGGGTATCGGGTAGTCTATACCTTCGGGGTTGCAGTTGGTGTCCGCGATGGCTATGACAGGTATGCCCAGTTTTGCCGCTTCCTTAAGTGCGATATCATCCTTGATCGGATCGGCAATAAAGAGAGCACTGGGCAGGGTGGTCATCTCCTTGAACCCTCCCATCTGAGTGTTCAGGTGGAAAATCTCCTTCTCTATCTTCACGCGCTCTTTCTTAGGAAGGACTTCGAGTTCGCCTTTGTCTCGTCTATTCTCAAGGCGTACCAGATGATCGATCCGGGCCTGTATCACGGCGAAGTTAGTCAGCATACCGCCCAGCCACCTTTGGTTAACGTAGCTCATTCCACATCTGGTGGCTTCCTCTTCTATGGTCTGCTGGGCCTGTTTCTTTGTGCCTACAAGAAGGATGTTCTGGCCTCGGGCTGCAAGGTCTTGGGCAAAGGCACAGGCTCTCTCCATCATGGTAACCGTCTGCTCAAGGTCGATGATGTGAATGCTATTGCGCTGGGTGAAAATGTACTTCTTGGCCTTGGGATGCCAGTAGCTCGTATTATGACCGAAGTGAGCGCCTGCTTCCAGTAGTTGTTTCAGCAATACATTATTAGTCATGTTCGTTATGGGTCAACTGCCATTTGTCTGCAAAACTTGTATAATGTAACATGATCGGTCTGGATAATGCAACATGCAGTTCGGGATCGATCGGCGGCGCGCGTATAAGTCGATCCAGGTGCCCGGACTTCAGTGGTCTCGCGGCCCATATGAGAACAGCCTGCTTCGACTCGGTGATGCTGGGTGATCAGGACAGGGATGTGATTGGGATGAGGTCGACCGGGGACTCCTGCAGGTTGGTGGGGCGGAGCGGGTGCGGTTGGTGGCGACCGGGTCTTGCCCCGGTGCAACTGCGGAGGCCGCTTGCGGCGAAGGGGCAACCCTTCGGTTGACAACGAATGTGCGCTTATTTATACTATTGAGCCGCAAGATTGGCGAAGGTTGCCCGAGTAGCGCAATGGTAGCGCAACCGACTTGTAATCGGTAGGTTGGTGGGTTCGAGTCCCCTCTCGGGCTAGGTTTTTGGAACGTTTTATGATAAGCTTTTTCCGCGGAGGGGTGCCGGAGCGGTCAATCGGAGCAGACTGTAAATCTGCCGCCCATGCGGGCTACGTAGGTTCGAATCCTACTCCCTCCAGTGCTGAGCATAGGCGCCCACATAGCTCAGTAGGTAGAGCACGTTCTTGGTAAGAACGGGGTCACCAGTTCGAATCTGGTTGTGGGCTTTGAGTTAGAAGGAGGTTTAAGATGGCTAAGAAAGTATTCGAGCGTGTCAAACCACACGTCAATGTGGGCACCATAGGGCATGTTGACCATGGGAAGACCACTCTGACTGCAGCAATAACCAATGTACTGGCTGCAGCAGGCAAGACCGAGATCAGGACATTCGATTCAATCGACAATGCTCCTGAGGAAAAGGCACGCGGCTTGACTATCGCGATCTCTCACATCGAGTATGAAACCGAGAAGCGCCATTACTGCCACGTCGATTGCCCGGGGCATGCCGACTACATCAAGAATATGATCACCGGGGCCGCCCAGATGGACGGAGCCATCCTCGTGGTGGCCGCGGACGACGGTCCCATGCCTCAGACAAGAGAACACATCCTCCTGGCCAGGCAGGTTCAGGTTCCTCGAATGATCGTGGCTCTGAACAAGGTGGATCTTGTCGATGACCCCGAGTTGCTGGACCTGGTAGAGATGGAGGTGAGGGATCTCCTTAAGAGGTACGAGTTCCCCGGTGACGAGATTCC
Organism: Dehalococcoidia bacterium; assembly: GCA_046496625.1. Classification (GTDB taxonomy): domain Bacteria; phylum Chloroflexota; class Dehalococcoidia; order GIF9; family AB-539-J10; genus RBG-13-51-36. Next base: position 6,092 of record JAWOGR010000110.1, read on the forward strand.
TGTTGTGAGGGTTAGTGCCGTCAAGGCTCTGGAGTGTGGCTGTGGCAAGGGAGAGTGCTCCTGGTGCGGGCGGATACGGAACCTGCTGGACGCGGTAGATGACTACATCCCGTTGCCGCAGAGAGACAGTGATAAGCCATTCCTGATGCCGATCGAAGATGTGTTTAGTATAAAGGGGCGAGGCACTGTGCCCACCGGCAGGGTCGAGCGTGGAAGAGTGAAGGCCGGCGACGAGGTGGAGATAGTGGGACTGAAGGAGTCGAGAAAGGTAGTAGCGGTCAGCCTGGAGATGTTCCATAAGACCATGCAGGAGGCAGAGGCCGGAGATGCCGTTGGAGTGCTACTCCGCGGCATAGACCGGGACGAGATTGAGCGCGGGCAGGTGCTGGCGAAGCCAGGCTCGGTCAAGCCCCACACCGAAGCCGAGGTCGAGGTCTATATTCTGACCAAGGAGGAGGGTGGTAGGCATACACCATTCTTCACCGGATACAAGCCTCAGTTCTACATTAGAACCCTCGATGTTACAGGCGAGATAATCCTGCCTGAGGGAGTGGAGATGGCTATGCCCGGTGATAGCCTCAACCGTATGAAGATCAAGACCTCGGTTCCTGTAGCTATGGAGGAAGGTCTGAGGTTCGCCATCAGGGAGGGCGGAAGAACAGTAGGTGCGGGAGTCATTGATAAGATCATCGCATGAACGCTGTGGAGTCGAATCTGTGCGAATCTGTGGATAGATGTGGCTAAGAAGAAAGGCGATCTGCGTGTGATAATCCACCTGGCCTGCAGCCAGTGCATGCGGAGGACGTACACCACGACCAAAAACAAGAAGAATGATCCTCAGAGGCTGGAACTGAGCAAGTATTGTCCCCACTGTCGAGGCTATGCCGTTCATCGAGAAGCGAAGTAACGTATGACCAGTCATACCAGGAAGGCCATAAGCACCAAGCCCGCCCCAGCTAAGAGGTCGAGATTCAGTTTCTTCGCTGAAGTTGTGGCCGAGCTCCGGAAGGCCCACTGGCCAACGAGACAGGAAGCCCTGAGGTTGAGCCTGTTGGTGCTGATTGTGTGTGGTGTAGTTGGGGGAATCCTCGGTGCCCTCGACTATGGCTTCTACAGGCTCTTCCTGCTTATAGGCGGTTAGCAGTCGATGGTTAGCGGAGAATGGTATCTGTTGTATGTCTCTTCAGGTCATGAGGAGCAGGCCAGGAGAAACCTCGAGCAGCGTATCAAATATATGGATGTCGGAGATAAGGTGTTTGATGTGGTGATACCGACGGCGAAAGAGATCGAGATCAAGGCGGGAAAGCGTCGTACGATAAGCAAGAAGGCGTTTCCCGGCTACATCATGGTCAACATGAAGCTGGACGAGTATAGCTGGGACATAGTGCGTAACACCCCCGGCGTTGCCGGATTTGTGAGTGCCGGTGTCAAACCTGTCCCTTTGCCTGATGAAGAAGCTAACGCAATCCTGCAGCGCATGGACGAAGCCCCTACCGAGGTCAAGATGACCTTCAAGGAGGGAGACAGCATACGTGTAACCAGCGGGCCCTTTATCGACTTCATCGGCAAGGTGGAGCAACTGAATCTCAACAAAGGCAAAGTGATAGTGATGCTGTCGCTTTTTGGCAGGGAGACTCCTGTGGAGTTGGATCTCCTGGGGGTAGAGAAGATATAACCATTCCCGGCGATGGTCGGTAACGGAGCGAAAGAGAACAAGATATGGCAAAGAAGAAAGTCAAGGCGGTGGTTAAGCTGCAGATATCTGCGGGGAAGGCTACTCCTGCTCCGCCTGTGGGGCCTGCTCTGGGACCGTACGGCATCAACATCATGGCCTTCTGCAAGGAGTACAATGAGCGCACGAGTTCCCAGGAAGGCTACATAATTCCTGTTGATCTGACTATCTATGAGGATCGCTCATTCACCTTTGTAACGAAGATGCCGCCTGTCTCTGACCTGGTGCGGCGTGCTCTGGGAGTGGAGAAGGGTAGTGGCAATCCCGGAGGCGAGGTGATAGGCAGACTGAGCGGAGAGGCTGTCAGGGAGATTGCCCGGACCAAGATGAGGGATCTGAATACAACTGATCTTGAGAAGGCGGTCAAGATTGTCGCAGGCACAGCGCGCAGCATGGGAGTGGAGGTAGAGTAGATTAGTTGTCCGAGAAATTCAGGTTCTGAGGTGTAAACTTTTGGCAAAGCACGGTAAGAAGTACCAAGAAGGCAGCAAACTGGTTGATAGTACGAAGGCCTACTCTCCGGAGGAGGCGATAGGGCTGGCCAAGGAAGCCTCGTTCGCCAAATTCGATGAGACTGTCGAGCTCCATCTGAAGATGGGGGTGAATCCGCGTAGCGCGGATCAGCAGGTGAGGGGGGTCATTCTGCTGCCTAACGGACTGGGCAAGCAGACCCGGGTATTGGTCTTCACTCAAGGCGAGGGTGTAAGGGCTGCGGAGGAGGCCGGTGCCGATTACGTCGGGGGAGACGATCTCATGAAGCAGATCGAAGGAGGATGGCTCGAGTTTGACGTGTCCATCGCCACTCCCGATATGATGCCCAAGGTAGCCAAGCTGGGCAAGATCCTGGGTCGCCGGGGACTCATGCCCAATCCCAAGGCAGGCACCGTGGTGCCTCCTCAAGATCTCGCTCGTGTGATAGATGAAGCCCGCAAAGGCAGGGCCGAGTTTCGACTGGACAGGACGGCGATCATCCATCTGCCTATAGGCAAGATTAGCTTTGATAAGGAGAAGCTCGTGGAGAATCTGGCGGCTGCCGTCGAGGCCATCGTCAGAGCCAAGCCGAGCGGAGCTAAGGGTCAGTACATACGGAGCGCATCTGTGTCTAGCAGCATGGGCCCGGGGTTCAAGCTTGACATAGCATCCCTGCTTGCTGTATCAAGCACTCTAACCAGGTAACTCATTTCATTTCGCGATCCCGCCATATCGGACAACTTCCTCTGTACAGGCGGTCGCAGACTACATCAGGATGACCCCGCAATTCGGCGTCCAGATTGCAGGGCAAGGATCGCCAGCCATGGCCTCCGGTGACACACATAGAACCTAGCTCAGGATGATGGGTGATGAAAGCTCTAGTTAGCTATATCTCGATTCATCATGGCAATACCAGGAAGATCGCAGAGGTGATTGCGGCCACCCTCGGGGCCGACTCAATCCCGCTGCAGGAAGTGGATGTAAACAGGCTGGTGGAGTACGATCTCATCGGTCTTGGATCAGGGATCTACTTCGGCAGGCATCACAGAACTCTGCTGGGTTTAGCGGGCAGGTTCCCGGTGCTGAGCAACAAGAAGGCGTTCATCTTCGCAACAAGCGGACTGCGGCCGGTGCGGTTTGTCCATGACTTCAGCAGACCCCTGAAGAAGAAGCTGCAGAGTAGGGGGTTTGATGTCGTAGGGGAGTTCTCCTGCCGGGGATTGGACACGTTCGTGGCAACGATGATTGTAGGAGGGATAAACAGAGGCAGACCCGATGCCGGAGATCTCATACAGGCAGAGCGGTTTGCCAGAGTTCTGGCAGACGGGTAGTTAATCGCCCTGCATTTGGACGTTATCCTGCCGTGCGGCCCACAGGCACTACGTACAGAGGCTGTTCGTTCTCGGGCAGGTCCAGAAGGATAACGATGACGATCAGAACCAGCAGTGCTGTGACCAGGGCTCAACGGTGGTTCGCAATAGACTGCCTCATGATCTAACGTGCATCCGTGCAATACGCCGTAGGCAATGCCCTCACCGCCTCCTTCGAGTGGGACCGATTACTGTCTCTCGTATCTCCAGCCTTTACAGCGATTTCCGGTCTGACAGGGACTCGGCGCTGTCCGGGCAGGTCAACAGGCCTAGTCTATCCTTTTGAACGCCTTGCCCCTGGCTCCACACACCGGACAGGTGTCGGGCGGTTCCTTGCCCGAGGTATAGCCGCAAACCGGACATATGTGGTAAGGATAGGCCTCCTGACCTGCATCCAGGCCGTCCAGCAGCTTCTGATAGAGATCGGCGTGCACCTTCTCCACCTCGTTAGCATAGTGGAATGACCTTTCAGCCTCCTTGTTCCCTTCGGCCCTTGCATCCTTTAGCATCTCGGGATACATCTTCTTGAACTCATGCGTCTCACCCGCTACGGCCTCTGCCAGGTTCTCCCTGGTGCTCTTAACTCCCTTGAGCGCTTTCAGATGATTATGGGCGTGAATGGTCTCGGCCTCGGCGGCGGCTCTGAACAGCCTCGCCGCCTGCGGGTACCCTTCCTTGTCCGCTGCCACTGCAAAGGCAAGATAAGTGCGGTTAGCCTGGGACTCTCCCGCGAAGGCCTCTCTCAGATGTTCTTCTGTCTTCGGCATTGTCGATCTTCCTCCTCTCTGTAATCGCGTTCGTCTGGCGACGGCGTTCATTATACTATCATTGAGCGCGGAACGTCAGTTTCAAGAACGTGCTGTCCTGCGGTATGGCTGTCGACG
>JAWOGR010000127.1:0-15082 GCA_046496625.1 Dehalococcoidia bacterium
TGCGGCCGGTGCGGTTTGTCCATGACTTCAGCAGACCCCTGAAGAAGAAGCTGCAGAGTAGGGGGTTTGATGTCGTAGGGGAGTTCTCCTGCCGGGGATTGGACACGTTCGGGGCAACCATGATTGTAGGAGGGATAAACAGAGGCAGACCCGATGCCGGAGATATCAAGCAGGCAGAGCGGTTTGCCAGAGTTCTGGCAGACGGATAGTTCATCGCCCTGTAGCTGGAACGTTATCCTGCCGTGCGCCCACAGGCACTACGCACAGAGGCTGTTCGTTCTCGGGCAGGTCCAGAAAGATAACAACGACGATAGGACCGATTACTGCTTCTCATGTCTCCAGCTTTTGCAGCGATTGCCGGTCTCACAGGGGCTCGGCGCTGTCCGGGCAGGTCAACAGGGCTAGTCTATCCTGTTGAACGCCTTGCCCCTGGCTCCACACACCGGACAGGTGTCGGGCGGTTCCTTGCCCGACGTATAGCCGCAAACCGGACATATGTAGTAAGGATAAGACTCCTTACCTGCATCCGGGCCGTCCAGCAGCTTCTGATAGAGCTCGGCGTGCACCTTCTCCACCTCGTTAGCATAGTGGAATGACCTTTCGGCCTCCCTGTTCCCTTCGGCTCTTGCATCCTTCAGCATCTCGGGGTACATCTTCTTGAATTCGTGTGTCTCACCAGCTACGGCCTGTGCCAGGTTCTCCATGGTGCTCTTGACTCCCTTGAGCGCTTTCAGATGATTATGGGCGTGAATGGTCTCGGCCTCGGCGGTGGCTCTGAACAGCCTTGCCACCTGCGGGTACCCTTCCTTATCCGCGGCCACTGCAAAGGCAAGATAAGTGCGGTTAGCCTGGGACTCTCCCGCGAAGGCCTCTCTCAGGTGTTCTTCTGTCTTCGACATTGTCGATGTTCCTCCTCTCTATAGTCGGGTTCGTCTGGCGACGGCGTTTATTATACTATCATTGAGCGTGGAGCGTCAGTTTCAAGAACGTGCTGTCCTGCGGTATGGCTGTCGACGGTTCGAGGCGTGTGTATGCTTGTTGCTGCGGAGCAATGGTGTGACAGGATATTGTTGCATGCTGTGCCCTGCACACCCGGGCCGGATTCCCGGGCTGCCTTGTGATCTTTCCTGATGGTGGGGTACCATTGTGCTTGAGCGGTATGCATGACCCCGGCATGTCAGCGTGACCGCGATCTCTGGCAAGGAGGTGAAGATGAAAGTAGCCAAGGTGGCCGAAATGGCGGCACTGGACGAACGCGCTACCGCGGAGTTCGGGATCTCGCAAGAACTGCTGATGGAGAACGCGGGCCAGGCGGTGTACTCGGTTGTATCGCAGGAGATCGGAGTGAGGGGAAATAGGTTCGTGGTGCTGTGTGGAGGTGGCAACAACGGCGGAGACGGATTGGTTGTAGCCAGGAAGATTCGCTCGAGTGGTGGGGAGGTCAAGGTGTTCCTGCTCGATGACGAGAGCAGATTCAGGGGAGCGGCCAGGAAGAACCTAGATATCGTGTCGAAGATGGCCATAGAGATTGCCAGGGTCAGTTCACTCGATTCGGTCACGCCCGAGGTCTTCGGGGCCGACGGAATCGTGGATGCCGTGTTCGGCACCGGCCTTGTCAGGAAGATAGACGGATTGTTCCGGGACGTGATCGATCTTGTGAACCAGAGCCCCGGTCCGGTATTCGCCGTCGATATCCCTTCCGGCATAAACGGCGATACCGGTGAGGTGATGGGGACGGCGGTACGGGCGGACTGCACCGTCACGTTCGGGCTTCCCAAGCGCGGATGTCTGCTGTATCCGGGCTATGATTACTGCGGCAAGGTATACGTCTCGCACATATCTCTCCCTCCTGTGCTGTACGAGTCGGATGCCATTAGGGTGGCGATCAACTCTCCGCTGGAACTACCGGTAAGAGCCCGAGACACCCATAAGGGTAGCTACGGGAAGACACTTTCCATTGCTGGCTCTCCTCGCTACGTGGGTGCACCATACTTCTCAGCACTGTCCTTCCTCAAAGCTGGAGGAGGGCTATCCTACCTGGCTGCGCCCAGTTCTATAGCGTCGTTTGTGGCAGGCAAGGGTGGCGAAGTCGTTGTGCTTCCTCAGAGGGAGACGTCTTCAGGTAGCATAGCTCTGTCGAACAAGGATGATCTTGTAGAGTTCTCCAGGATGGTGGATATGGTGATCATCGGACCGGGCCTGTCGCTCGACGACGAGGCACAAGAGCTCGTTCGAGAGCTAGTACAGGTGATCGACAGACCTCTGCTCATAGACGGGGATGGCATCACCGCCATAGCTCAGGATTTGGCGAGCATAAGAGAGAGGAGAGCAGCAACGATACTCACGCCTCACCACGGGGAGATGTCCAGGATCACGAGTAAGGACGTGAAAGAGGCCGGATCACACAAGATCGATACTCTGCAGAACACTGCTAGAGATCTCAATGCTGTGGTCGTCTTAAAGAGGGCCCATTCGCTCATAGGTTATCCCGACGGCACCGTGTTCATCAACCTTAGCGGCAATCCCGGGATGGCCACGGCCGGGAGTGGCGATGTGCTGACGGGAAGCATCGCCGCCATGTTTGGCCTGGGCTTGTCCCTGGAAGATGCGGTGAGAATGGGTGTCTTCATCCACGGTTTGGCCGGTGACATAGCCGCGGTAGACAGAGGTGAGGATGGGATGACGGCGCAGGACATTCTGAACTCGCTTCCCGAAGCGATGAAACTGTACAGGCAGAACTTTGCGGAGATTTCCGAGAATCTCTACGAGAGCATCTATGTGGTGTAACGGAGAACGTTGGCGTTCAGGGGCTCGTATTTTGGCCATGCTTGACGGACCGGCAGAACTGAAGCGGACTGGATCGGGATGACCGATTCCTGGCTGCCGCGATTCCCATCGTGCCTGTGATGCAGGAGTTCTGCATGCATGAGGCGAACGAAGCCCTGGTCTTGCTCAAGGAGGGGCACATGCGTGGTGCAGGAGTTCTGGAGGTAACGGGCCGCGATGGGATCCATGGGTAGCTTCACACGACGTCAGTCAGATGCCCGCCGCCGCCTCGATAGCCTTGAGAAGCGACACAGGCTGTGACAGAGCAGGGCGTGCATAGAGGTCATGGAAGACTGTTACCTTGACAGCCCCACGGTTGTGGTTATACCCTATACCCAAGTCGAGCCAGCACAAAGCAAGGTTGTTGCCCAGAGTCGTTGGACGGCCATCATATCCGGAAGGCCTCATCATATGCTCGGGTCTGTACTTATCGCCAATCGCGGGGAGATTGGCCGACGCATCATCAGAACAGCCAGGAGATTGGGTATCGAGACTCTGGCGGTATACTCCGACATCGACAGTACATCGTTATTCGCTCAAGAAGCAGACAGGGCCATAGCCATTGGCGAGGCTAGACCCAGGGACAGCTATCTGAACATCGATAGGATCATTGCAGCAGCCAAGAAGTTGGGAGCGACTGCCGTTCATCCCGGATATGGCTTCCTCGCCGAAAGACGGGAGTTTGCCCGAAGATGTGAGAGCGAGGGACTGACGTTCATCGGCCCCAGGTCCGATGTCATTCATAGAATGGGAGACAAGTCCCGTTCTCGAGAGATCGCTACCGATCTGGGAATACCGATCCCACCGGGAAGCCCGGTCTTGAACGACGTAGAAGCAGCCAGACAGTGGGCCGAGAGACTCTCGCCTCCCGTCATCTTCAAGGCATCGGCCGGGGGTGGTGGTATAGGGATGATGATGGTGGAGAGCATGGAGGAGGTGGCAGATGCCTTCGATACCGCGACGAGCCGGGCCAGACTCGCCTTTGGCGATGAGAGGGTCTACGTCGAGAAGTATCTAGAGTCACCCCATCACATCGAGATCCAGATCCTGGGTGAGGCAGGCGGTAACATTGTCACCTTCCCGGAGAGGGAATGCTCTGTACAGAGACGTCACCAGAAGGTGATTGAGGAGTCGCCGTCTCCCTTCACCACAGCCGCGCTAAGACAGGGGTTGAGGCAATCCGCCAAACGCCTTGCTCAGGAGATCGGCTACACGAATGCCGGCACTGTGGAGTTTGTCGTTGACAAGGACCGCAACTACTACTTCCTGGAGATTAACACCAGGCTGCAGGTGGAACATCCGATTACCGAGATGATAACAGGCGTGGACCTGGTTGAGCAGCAGTTCAGAGTCGCCTCTGGTGAACCTCTGTCCCTTAGAGAAGAGAGCATAGAATGGAGAGGATGGGCTATGGAGTCGCGTGTCTATGCCGAGGACCCTGAGAGCTTCTACCCTTCACCGGGCAAGCTGGTGTCATACATTGAGCCACATGGCGAAGGCATAAGGGTGGACTCAGGATATCAGGCAGGAGATACCGTGAGCCAGTTCTACGACCCCTTGATATCCAAGCTCGTTGCCTGGGGTAGCGAGAGAGAAGAGGCAGTACTGAGGATGCGTCGTGCCCTTGATGAGTATGAGATCACGGGCATCAGGAACAACATCCCTTTTCTCAGGAAGGCATTTGACTCTGCAGCGTTCAAGTCGGGCAGCTATGATACTCACTTTATCGCTAAGCTAAAGGAGGGAAGAGATGGGTGATAGGATGAGACAGGAGGTCGAGAAGCTTGCCGCCCTCAGGGAAGAGATCAGGCAGATGGGGGGTGAAGAGGCTGTGGCAAAGCATCATGGAAAGGGGAAGTTGACCGCCAGGGAGAGGCTTGCCCTTCTCATCGAGGAAGGTACGTTCGTGGAGGTCGGCATGCTTGGCAGCGAGCAAGGTGTCGACAAACTAGTGCCTGCGGATGGAGTCATCACAGGATATGGCAGGGTGAATGACGGAGTTCGCACTAGAGAGGTGGCTGTTGCAGCTTACGACTTCACAGTGAGGGGGGGCTCGATGGGAGCGGTCAATGAGACAAAGGTGACGAGGCTAAGGGATATAGCGCTCAAGGAACGTATCCCGATGATATGGCTGAATGATTCGGGAGGGGCCAGGGTTAGTGGTGGTGGCCTCAGCGGAGAGAGGGTGGCGTTGTTTGCCGATTCCGGCTATCTCTTCAAGGAGGAGTCACTAATGTCAGGGGTTATCCCGCTGATAGCGGCCATGATGGGTCCCGGTTACGCGGGCACAGCATACATCCCCGGGCTTTCAGATTTTGTGCCCATGGTCAAGGGCACGAGTTTCATGGGATTGGGAGGTCCTGCGCTTGTAGAATCGGTGATTCGTGAGAAACTAACCGAAGACGAACTGGGGGGCTCCAAGGTTCATTGTGAGATCAGCGGCTGTGGTGACCTGGAGGTTACCTCGGACGAGGAATGCATCAGGGCGATAAAGGAGTACCTTTCGTTCTTCCCTCAGCATTGCGAAGAGAAGCCACAGCGAAAGGAGTGGCAGGGAGACCCCGTGGCCCTGATCGCTGATGGGATTCTGAAGGTCATCCCGGACAACCCGAGAGAGGCCTATGACATGCACGACCTGATCAACTACATCGTGGACGATGGCTACTTCTTCGAGATGAAGCCGAAATGGGGGAGAAACATCGTTGTCGGGTTCGGGCGCATAGCCGGCTACTCCATCGGCGTCGTGGCCAACAACCCGATGTTCTACGGCGGTGTCATCGACATCGACGCTGCTGATAAGGCAGCACGCTTCATCTGGCTCTGCGACGCTTTTAATATACCCCTGCTCTTTCTTTCCGATGTGCCCGGCTTCATGGTCGGGTCTAAGGCTGAGAAGTCGGGCATAATCAGGCACGGAGCCAAGCTTATCCATACTGTGGCGGAAGCAACCGTTCCGAAGTTGACCCTGATTGTCAGGAAGTCCTACGGTGCCGGGTATTACGCTATGTGCGGCAGGTCGTTCGATCCTGACCTGTTGATCGCCTACCCCGGGGCCGAGATATCGGTCATGGGGCCTGAGGGCATGGTATCCATCTTCGCCAGAAAGCAGCTCGCTGAGGCCGATAACCCGCAGGAGATGGTAGAGCGGCTTGCCGATGATATCAGACCGCAGATTAACATATTCAAGACAGCGCAGTTCGGCGTCATAGATGATGTAGTGGACCCGAGGGAGACCAGAAGGGTTCTGTTCCGGGCGCTGGAGTTTACGAAGAACAAGAAGATACTCAGGCATCCCAGAAAGCACGGAGTGTACCCTGTCTAAGGAGGCGGCGAATGTATGAGACGATAGTTACCGAGGAGAAGGGCAAAGCGGGGGTGATCACCCTGTCTCGGGAGGAGCGCAGGAATGCCATATCGCCAACTATGCTGACTGAGCTCTTCGATGCTCTGGGCAAGTATGACGACGATCCCGGCGTTATCGCCATCGTTCTGACTGGAGCGGGCAGCAAGGCGTTCTGCGCCGGGGCAGATTTCGCTGAGTCAATGGGGGCTACAGCGAACTTGCTCGAGCGGCATGAGCAACAGAGAAGGTTCACTGAGCTTCTGAGAGCGATCAAAGACTTACGGAAGCCACTGCTGGCGAGGGTCAATGGCCATGCTCTGGGTGGTGGACTCGGGTTGGCCTGTGCCTGCGACATAGTGATCGCTGCTGAGGACTGCCGTCTTGGCACTCCGGAGATAAACGTCGGCCTCTTCCCCTACATCATCATGGCGTCTCTGCTTCGTTCTGCCTCGGCACCGAAGAGACTGTTGGAGATGATGCTGACGGGTGAGAGGCTTGATGCCAGAGAGGCGCGGGAGATCGGCCTGGTTAACCATGTCGTGCCCAGAGAACAACTGGATGCAAAGGTAGACGAAGTTGTGGGAAAGGTAACAAGCAAGAGTCCGGCCATCCTAAGGCTGGGCAGGAGAGCCTTCTACACTGCGCGTGACATGGAGTACGAGCAGGCGCTGGAGTACCTCGCGTCGGTGCTCACGATCAACACGATGGCTGAGGACGTGGCCGAGGGCGTTGCAGCTTTTCTGGAGAAGCGTGAACCACAATGGAGGGGAAAATAGATAAGCGAGAGGAGATGACATGGTATCATCTGACAAAGTAGTGATAACCGCTGCACTCACCGGAGTGGTAGCAAACAGAGACCAGTGCAAGTGGATCCCCTACACGCCGGAGGAGATTGCCGAAGAGGCGCAAAGGGCATACAACGCGGGAGCTTCGATCGTGCACATACACGGCAGGGAATATGATGGCACCCCGTCCTGGAAGGTCGAGATATTCCGTGAGATTATGCAGGAGGTTCGGAAACGTTGCCCCGTGATAATCAACTTCTCCACGGGAGCAATCGGAGTGGACAGGGACACCAGGATGGGGCATATCCGAGAACTCAGACCGGAGATAGCCGCACTGAACATGGGGACGATGAACTATGCCAAATACAGCCACAGGCGGAAGAGCTTTGTGTTCTCCGTGGTCTTCCAGAATCCCTTTGATGATATAATGTTCTTCCTTGATACCATGAAGCAGAACGGCGTTAAGCCGGAGTGTGAGTGTTTCGATCTCGGGCAAGCTGAGAGCATTCTCCCGCTGATGGATATGGGACTGCTCGAGAGTTTTCAGATGAGCCTGATAATGGGTGTGGTTGGGGGTATGGGTGCCACAGCAAGGAATCTCGCGCATGTGTCGACCGTGGTACCTTCCGGAACGGCATGGCAGGTGATCGGATTAAGTCAGGAGCAGTGGCTCCTGATAGGCAGCGCCCTGGCGCTCGGGGGCAATGTCAGAGTCGGCCTTGAGGACAACTTCTATTTGTCGCCGGGGGAAATGGCTGAGGGGAACGGGCCCCTGGTGGAGAAGGCAGCGAGAATGGCACGGGATGTCGGCAGGGAACCGGCAACGGTGGAGGAAGCCCGGGCTATTCTCAAGCTCGCGTAGGCGAGCTAGAGGTCGGGCGAAGCATAGGATGGAGCGAATTTGGCAGAGGTAATGTCACCGATCACAGGCAGTGTCTGGAAGATCCTGGCACAGGCCGAGGCATCGATCGAGGAGGGCGAGACCATAATGATACTCGAATCCATGAAGATGGAGATTCGAGTCAAATCTCCGCAGAAGGGCAAGGTGGTTGAGATCAGGGTGCAGGAGGGCGATTCTGTACTTGAGGATGACATTGTGGCCCTAGTCGAGTAGGCTAAGTCCTGCTCGGCGATCCCGGGGGAGACGACCATGGACTTCAGGTTTTCGGAAGACGAAGAAGCGTTCAGGCAAGAAGTACGCCAGTGGCTCAGGGACGAGATCCCGCAGAGATGGATCGAACTGGATCCCGGGATCTGGGAGGAGACCGAGGAATCCTGGGCACTTGCACGCGGATTCCAGCGCAGACTGGGAGAGAAAGGGTGGCTGGCACCGGCCTTTCCCAGGGAGTACGGTGGGCTGGAACTGAGCCATATGAAACGGCTTGTGCTCGCTGAGGAACTTGCCTACAACAGAGCCCCGGTAAGCGTGGAGGTTGAGATCACCGTGAACTGGGTGGCGCCCTCGATTATGCTTTTCGGGGGCGAGCAGCAGAAGAAGGACTATGTAACCAGGATAGCCAGGGGAGAGATAATCTTCTGCATCGGATACAGCGAGCCGGATGCCGGCTCTGACCTTGCCTCGCTCAAGACGCGAGCGGTCGAAGATAGCGATGGCTACGTGATAAACGGCCAGAAGATATGGTGCAGCTACGGGCATCTAGCCGACTACTGCTGGCTGGCTGTCAGAACCGATCCCGAGGCGCCGAGGCACCGGGGAGTCAGCGTTTGCATTGTTGATATGAAGACACCGGGCATCACCGTGCGTCCGTTGACAAATATCCTGAACCATCATTCATTTAACGAAGTGTTCTTCGATGATGTGCGCATACCTAAGGAGAACCTGGTAGGCGAAGAGAACAACGGCTGGTATCAGGTGATGATTGCCCTTGACTTCGAGCGCTCGTCGGTCGGCTGGGCTGCATCCAACCGGCGAATCATCGAGGAGCTCATCGAGTACGCCAGGAACACCAGGAGAAACGGACTGCCTCTGGCCAGCGACCCGCTAATCAGGAACCAGCTGGCGCAGCTTGTAGTGGATAACGAAGTGGCCCGTATGATGGCGTATCGCATCGCCTGGATGTACAGCAGGGGTCTTCACCCCAGCTATGAGTCATCCATGTCGATGGTCTTCATAAGCGAGGCGACCCGGCGTACGGCCGATGCCGGAATGCGAATCCTGGGGCACTACGGAGAGCTCGACAGAGACTCTAAGTGGGCGGTCATGAATGCGCGGCTGATGCGCATGTGCCTGAGTTCGCTTTCCATCGGCGTTGGCGGTGGCTCCAACGAGATTCAACGTAACATTATAGCTATGAGGGGGCTTGGTCTGCCCCGGAAGTAAGCAAGCGGTGGTTCTGTCAATAAGAACGACGGTGCGAGCTATATGGATTTCGGTCTGAGCGAAGAACAGGAGATGCTGAGGGCGTCAGCCCGCGACTTCCTGCAGAAGGAGTGTCCCAGGCAGGCTGTCAGGCAGCTTGACGAGGGTGAGGAGGGCTATTCTCCAGATCTGTGGCGGAAGATGGCAGAGCAGGGCTGGATGGGGCTCGTTTTCCCTGAAGAGTACGGTGGTGGTGGTGGTAGCTTCCTTGATCTGGCGGTGCTTCTCGAGGAGATGGGGTACAGTATGCTGCCGGGGCCGTTCTTCTCGACGGTGGTGCTCGGCGGGCTAACTATACTGGCAGCCGGCAACGAGGTGCAGAAGAAGGAATTCCTGCCCGATGTTGCGGAGGGAAAGAAGATCATAGCCTTTGCCTTGACTGAGCCTTCTGCCGGCTATGATGCATCAGCAGTCAAGACCAGAGCCATCCGTCGTAGCGGTGGATACGTGATCGATGGCACCAAGCTGTTTGTTCTTGATGCCAACGTGGCGGACTACGTAATATGCGTGGCCCGGACAGCAGAGATGAACAATCCAGAGGATGGCCTCACGCTGTTTCTGGTAGATGCCGGTAGCGCCGGGATCAGGTGTACGCCTCTGAGCACTCTGGCACGTGACAAGCAGTGCGAGATTGTCTTTGACGGTGTCAATGTCCCCGAGACGGGCGTACTGGGCAAGGTGGATGAGGGGTGGCCGACAGTGACGGAGATACTGCAGAAGGCGACTGTGGCCAAGTGTGCTGAGATGGTTGGCGGTGCTCAGGCGGTTCTTGATATGACCGTGGCCTATGCCAAGGAGAGGGTCCAGTTCGGCAGGCCGATAGGCAGCTTCCAGGCCATCCAGCACTACTGCGCCGATATGCTGACCGATGTCAGTGGATCGCGGTTTGTCACCTATAAGGCGGCCTGGAAGGTAAGCGAAGGGCTAGCCGCGGCAGCGGACACTGCGATAGCCAAGGCATGGACGGGTGACGCTTACGGAAGGGTTGCCTTGCTGGCGCACCAGATATTCGGCGCCATCGGCTTCACCATGGATCATGATATGCATATGTACTACAGGCGGGCGAGGGCCGGCCAGGCGATCTTTGGGGATGCCGATTTCCATCGTGCTGCGGTGGCTCAAGCACTGGGATTCTGAAGGAAGCTGAGTTGCTTTGATCATGATCCGCGTGGTGTAGCGACTCCTAGGAAGGTATGAGAATGATACGAGATCTGGCGTTGAGAAGCAGGAGTTATCGTCGGTTCCACGAGGAGGTTGACATAAAGATTGAGACCCTGCAAGAGCTGGTTGAACTGGCGCGGTTGTCTCCCTCGGCGATGAACCTGCAGCCGTTGAAGTACATCCTTTCCTGTGAATCGAAGAAGAATGCACTTATCTTCCCGCACCTAGGCTGGGCCGGCTATCTTACGGACTGGTCCGGTCCGTGTGAAGGGGAGAGACCATCTGCTTACATAATCATCCTCGGGGATACGGAGATAAGCCGATCGTTTGGATGCGACCACGGAATCGCGACTCAAAGCATAATGCTCGGGGCCGCTGAAAGGGGTCTTGGCGGGTGCATGATCGGCAGCGTAAAGCAGGATGAACTCCGAAGAGCGGTGGATATACCGTCGCGGTACGAGGTGCTGCTGATAGTGGCTCTTGGCAAGCCGAAGGAAACCGTGGTGTTAGAGGAAGTCGGTCCTGGCGGAAGCATCAGATACTGGCGGGACGAGGAAGGCGTGCACCATGTGCCGAAGAGAGTTCTGGCCGATCTGATTGTCGACTAGCTATCTGGTCCTTTGTAGCACACATCAGGCGCGCCTTTCCGAAGATGACTGTCATCCAACGATACCTGCTCGCCTCTGTGTCCCGGTTGTTATCCCGAGGCGACTCTTCTCCGCTACAATTCGGGATGGTAGGTGCCCGGTGGTGCACGCGGGCCTTGCATCGGAGAGGTGAAGGCACAGGATTATGCTGAGTTACTATATATGGACCATCGGTTGCCAGATGAACAGGGCGGAGTCCCGGCGGATAGCCGAATACCTGGATTCTGCCGGCTGTGAAGCTGCTGCGGGTCTGTCCGATGCCGATCTTGTAGTTCTCAACACCTGCGTGGTCAGGCAGAGTGCGGAGAACAAGGTGATGGGCACACTGGGTCTGATGAGAGGGCTGAAGAGCAAACGTTCTAACCTTATGGTACTTGTCACAGGGTGCTTCGTAGGTTCCGGCGACGAGCCACTGAGGAAACGGTATCCCGAGGTCGATTTCTCGTTCAAACCGGGAGACTATGATGAGCTGATCGAGTGGGGCAGGACACATGGTATGGTTCTGCAGCGCAAAGGGCGCCCCGGGGCCGGCTCGCCATGCGCCTCTGTGCCGATCATCCAGGGCTGTGACAACTTCTGCTCATATTGCATAGTCCCTTACAGGAGGGGAAAGGAGGTCAGTCGTTCTCTGGAGGATATTGTGTGCGAGGTGAAGGAGATGACGAGGCGAGGTACGAAGGAGGTTACGTTGTTGGGGCAGAACGTTGACTCCTATGGACATGATCTGTCCGGGCATCCCGATCTGGCTGATCTGCTCGCCGCACTGAACGCCATTGACGAACTGGTGCGGATTCGCTTTCTGACGAATCACCCCAAGGATATCAGCATCAAACTCATCGACATGGTAGCCAGCTGCGAGAGAGTCTGTGAGCACTTTCATCTTCCAGTGCAGGCGGGCGACGATGACATACTCAGAGCCATGAGGCGCGGTTACACCGTAGAGCAGTATCGGGAGCTTGTCCAGACCATTCGTCGAAGAATCCCCTCTGTGTCACTGAGCACCGACATCATCGTCGGGTTCCCCGGGGAAACAGAGGAGCAGTTCGGGCACACCTGTTCACTCATCGAAGACCTCAGGTTCGATGTAGTTCATGTTGCTGCTTACTCTCCCCGTCCTGAGGCCGCTGCTTCACGCGTATACCGGGACGATATTCCGCCGCCGGTCAAGAAGGAACGTCTTGCGAGGATCGAAGCACTGCAGGCGCGTATAGCCGGCGAGATCAATGCGCGGCTGCAAGGCACGCGCGTAGAGGTGCTGGTCGAGGACATGAAGGGGGCTAAGTGGTTTGGGCGCACCAGAAGTGATAAACTAGTGTTCTTTGACGCGCCCGGTGAGTGGGCCGGTCAGTTAGCTATGATCAGGATCAACAGGACCAGTCCATGGTCGCTGGGCGGCGATGTCAGAGGCGAGTAGCTCAGAGAAGGAGGGCATATGGAGTGGCTTTTTAGCGCAGGAGGGATGATCATCCTGTTGGTGGCGTTTTTTGCCATCATGTACTTTCTGATGATCAGGCCGAGGCAGAAGCAGCAGAGAGAGCACGATGAGATGACGAGGGAACTGAGATCAGGGGACAGGGTGATCACCGCCGGCGGCATCTACGGACAGATCGAGGGTGTTGATGAAGAGACCGTGCTTCTAAAGCTGGAGTCTGGAGCAACGATGAAGGTTGCCAGAGCCAGCGTAGTTGGTAAGCAGGGTGACGGCGATGGCGTGCCCGGGGTGTTCTGAACCCGGGGTGCATGTCGTAAAGCGGTGCTGAAGAGGTTGGCGCCTTCCCGGGGCGTAGACATCGGCTATTTAGTGAGAGACGGGCACGGCTCTCCAGGCCGGAGCATGTCGATGCCCCGAGTTTTTTGGTCGAGCCGAGAGCCCATGAAGCAGTGTGTCGTTGTTACTGAGAGGAGCCAGCGGGTTTAGATGACCCGAACGCGGAGGGGGTTACTGGCTGTAGTCGGTAGCTGTGTTGCCATATTCTGGCCGGGCGCGATGATCTTCGGCTACCCGGGAGTGATGGCAGCATACTGGCGGGATGTCTTCGTTGTCGGAGAGGGAGCTACAGGCAGCGTGCTGTTCTTCATGCTTGCCGGTGTCGGCACCTTCATGTTCTTCGTGGGCAAGTGGCAGGAGAGAACAGGCGCCAGGCCGATGGTCGCCATCAGCGCTGTGGTCTGCGGCCTGGCGTTGCTCGCGGCTTCTCATGCGCCTAGTATTCACTTCATATATGTCTGGGCTTTCCTGACCGGTGCGAGTTCGTGTTTTATCTACCTCCCGGGTGTAACCGTTGTCCAGCGGTGGTTCGTGAAGAGAAGGGGGCTGGCATCCGGTACGGTGAACCTGTTCTTCGGTATAGGGGGTGCTATCATGGCGCCGGTGTTCAGCAGCCTCCTCTCGGGCATGGGCTACGAGCCTATGAACAGGTTGCTGGCCTTTCTGATTATAGGCACGGGGATCCTGGGTGCCATGTTTGTGGAGTCTCCGGAAAGGGCAGGTTACCCCGGGGCGCTATCGTCATCGGGTTCAACTATGGGTGTTAGCCGCCCTGACGCTGTTGAGACGCCGGCCAAGGGCGAAGCCATGATATCGAGCGGGTCGATGGAGGCGGTAACTGTAGAGGACTCCCTCACTGCCGGGGAGAGCCTCAGAACAAGGAGCTTCTGGTTCTTGTGGCTGACCTGGGCTCTGCAGGGTGCGGCCGGTATAGCGATGGTAACCCTCTCCATGTCCTTTGGGAGGGCACGAGGGTTTGGCGAATCCGCTGCCCTGCTGTTGACTGCCTTCAATCTCACCAACGGGCTCAGCCGGATTCTGAGCGGGTTTCTTTCCGACATCATAGGAAGGCACCGTACGCTTGTGGCAACCTTCCTTGCCGCGGCCTGCGCGTACTTTGTGCTTCCTCATGTTGACACCATCGGGACTGCTGCAGTTCTTGGCGCCATCATCGGGTTCTCTTACGGAACCCTGTTCGCCGTCTCTGCGCCTCTGGTCTCGGACTCCTTCGGACTCAAGCACTTCGGAGCCATCTTCGGTCTGGTGTTCACGGCATTCGGCTATCTATCCGGGCTCCTCGGCCCTTCTCTAAGTGGCTTCATCCTGGATATGACGGAGGGTAACTTCCTGCCCGTGTTTATCTACCTCGGCGTTTTCTGCATTCTTTCGGCATTCTTCATCAGGCTCGTCGTGCCTCCCCGGCGTGATCGCTCCGGGCCGGTCGTAAGCTCATGAAGATGATCGAGCGTGACCTTCGGTGTTCGGTGAAACTCGGTCTCCGAGGTTTGTGGCACATCGCTGACTGTTATGAGGTTCTGATATGATACACAAGGCCCCTGATTTTGAGAAGCTCGCTCAACGCATAGACGAGATCGCAGAAAAGTGGGACACATCGGGCGCGGTGGTCGTCATCGCCGATGATAAGGTAGTACATAGACAGATGTACGGCTTCGCTGATCGTGATAACAATGTCAAGACGTCGCCCGATTCCACCTATCTGATCTCCTCGAAGTCACCGCTGCTGCTCGGGCTGTGCATCATGCAGTTGATCGATCGAAGAGAGGTCTCGCTCCGGGACAGCCTGGACCGGTACATTCCCGAGTACCGGCACGGATCGAAGATCACTGTAAGACATCTGCTTTATCGCACCAGCGGCATCAGGGATTACTTCTACGGCGATAGGATGCTCGAACTATCCCGTTCGGAGCAGCATCAGGCTCTCAGCGACGAAGACCGATTTCGGAGCGAGAGTTATGCGTACGAATCGACGATTACCTTCGGTGATGTGCTCGCCATCATAGGCGATGCTCCTCTCGAGTTCGAGCCAGGTAGTCGTACCAATGACTGGAGTGCCTCCAATGTCGTGTTCCTGCAGGAGATAATAGAACGTGTCAGCGGTATGCGTCTGATCGACTATCAGCGCAGACACATATTCGAGCCGCTGGGAATGAC
>JAWOGR010000025.1:0-4638 GCA_046496625.1 Dehalococcoidia bacterium
CAGTATGAGGTCGGACGTTCTCAGCCCAGCTTCGACAAACAGCCCGTTCGCGACTGGCTCGCGCGTTCAGGATGGGACAGGAAGCCTCCGGCACCCATGCTGCCGCAGGAGGTGATCGACGACACGTCGAATAAGTATAGGGAAGTGTATCGCAGGCTAACCGGGTGTGTACTGGGCAGTTGACAGAGCGGAGCACGGTCGACTACTTCCCTATAGTGACCTGCATAGTAACCAGCATCGTGCTCACGGTGATCATGAACCTGGTCCTCCGTCTTTTCCGATAAGCGCCGCAATGCTATGGCCGGGACAATAAGAAGAGCGGGCTTCGATTCCGAAGCCCGCCCCTGAACATCGCTATTCAGTTGTCTATCACCCCTACTCTCCCATTTTAGCTTTCGGCTTAACTACCGTTGCCCCATTCACCGGGGCTCTGCCTATCAGACGAAGAGCTCGGGGCTTCCATGTGCTCTCCGGCAATGCATCCCATCGTCGAAACCGACTCCTGGCTACAGAGCCAGAGAGCCCCGGTCAGGAAACATCCATCGGCACAACCAGGCTTCTCTACGTGTCATGCCCCACCTCCTTGCCGGGCACTGGCCTTTCTTGCCCAGCGACTTCATGGTAGCAGAATGCAGGCAACGTGTCAATAATCACTCATCATGTAAGAATATCCTTTGGACAATGCCCTGCAATCGCGCTAGAATCTGTGGGGTTGTGTCGTGCTGTGCGGTGGACACGGTGAAGAGTAGATAACATGAAGATACTGCTGAGGTTGATGGGCTTCGTCAAGAGGTACCGGTTGCGGCTGCTTGCGGCCTTTGTCTGCATGCTGGCAAGTACAGCCTTCGTCCTGGCGATACCTCAGTTGATCAGTAGTGCAATCGACACTGTAGTGGCCGGGGGTGAAGCGGGTACTCTCATGTGGCTGGCTCTGGCCGTGGTCGGCGCCGGTGCCATGAGGGGCCTCTCTGCCTTTGGCTACGCCTATATCACTGAAGTCGTATCACAGAGGACGGCTTACGACATAAGAAATGCTCTCTACGACAAGCTGCAACGGCTGAGCTTTGCCTTTCACGACCAGGCTCAGACGGGAGAACTCATGTCGCGCGGCACTGCCGATGTGGAAGCGATGCGCATATTCTTTGGAAGGGGCTTGCTGGGCATGATCCAGATAGCCATCCTGTTCCTTGCCATCAGCTTCCTGCTCATCCGGGCGAACTGGCCGCTGGCAATGGTGACTATGGCGTTCTTGGCTGCGGTGGGCTGGCGGGCAGTCATTGTCGCCAGGCTCCTCCGGCCTATCTGGCTCAGGATTCAGCAGCTGACGGCAGTCCTGGGCACCATCCTGGAAGAGAACCTGACCGGAGTGAGGGTGGTGAGGTCTTTCGCGCATGAGCGGGAGGAGAGCAAGAAGTTTTCCGCTCAGGCCACAATCCTGTACGATCAACACATCGGCGCTACCCGCAAGAGGGCCTCCAACGTGTCCCTCATGGTCTTCCTGGTGACCATACCGATAGCTCTCATCCTGTGGTATGGCGGGCGCCAGGTGGTGGAGGGCACCATGAGTCTGGGTCAGCTGTCGGAGTTCATATTCTATCTGACTATTATGGCGATGCCGGTGCGGCGATTGGCCTTTATCACCAACATTCTCAGCCGCACCGTGTCGGGAGGACAGCGTATCCTGGAGATACTGGACACCGAGTCGGTGGTGCAGGAGAAGCGGGGTGCTGTCGATCTGACCGATGTAGGAGGCGCCGTCCGGTTTGAAGCCGTCAGCTTCGGTTACGATCCGTCGGATCCCGTTCTTAAGGACGTTGACTTCAGCGTAGAGCCGGGGCAGCTGGTAGCCCTTGTGGGTGGCCTCGGTAGCGGGAAGAGTACCATCGCCCATCTCATCCCCAGGTTCTACGACGTGACCGGCGGACGCATCTCAATTGACGGCACCGATATCCGCGACGTAACGCTGGAATCGCTGCGCAGGGCCGTGGGGATAGTCCAGCAACATACGTTCCTGTTCTCGGCTACGATACGGGACAACATAGCCTATGGCACCGTGGATGCCGACACAGAGCAGGTAGTGGCTGCGGCCCGGGCGGCGCAGTTGCATGATTTCATCGAGAGCCTTCCCGAGGGGTATGATACGTGGGTAGGGGAGCGGGGCGTTACCCTCTCCGGCGGTCAGAAACAACGACTGGCTGTAGCGCGTACTCTGCTCATCAATCCCCGTGTTCTCATTATGGATGACTCTACGTCCAGCGTCGATGTGGAGACTGAGCTACTAATGCGCCGCGCCCTGCAGGAGCTGATCAAGGGACGTACTACCTTTATCATCACGCACCGCCTCTCCATTATCAGAAACGCTGACCTTATCCTCGTGCTCCGGGATGGTGAGGTTGTGGAGAGGGGTACACATAACGAGCTCATGAGCAAGGATGGCCTTTATCGGGAGATCTACGAATCACAGTTGAGTGCGGGCGATGATTTGGGAGGGGACCTTGTGTGAGGGGGGGTAACACGGATTTGCCAGGAGTGAATAACAGAGAATGAGTGCGCATCACGGGGGCGGTCAACACAGGGGCGGTCAGCTATCCGGTACGTTCGACTCCGACCAGGTGATGGGCAAGGCATATGATTCCCGGATTGCCGGACGGCTGCTCAGATACCTGGGGCCGGTCAAGTCCGACCTGGGCGTGGGAGCTATCGGAATGGTCTTGCGTACCCTCACTACCATAGCAGTGCCCTATCTGGCAGGCCTGGCGGTGGACCGCGTGGAGTTGGGCGACCTGGCCGGTCTGGACACCATCGTGATTGTCGCTGCCGCGGTGGTCATGGTCGGTTGGGGCGGTCGGTATCTGGAAGAGCTGTTTCTCGGTTTCGTGGGACAGAAGATACTCTACAGAATGCGCACCGAGATGTTCGACCACCTTCAGAAACTGTCGCTGAGCTTTTTCGACCGGAACCTGGTGGGCAGGATCATGTCGCGCGTGCAAAATGACGTGCAGCAGATACAGGAACTCCTTGCCAGCGGTATGCTCAACGTCTTGTTCAGTGCCCTGACGCTGATCGCCATAGCCATCTGGATGCTGGTACTGAACACTTCCCTGGCTCTGCTAACCCTCAGTGTGGTGCCCGCTCTGGCAATAGTGACTATCATATGGCAGAAGTACGCGCGCCGGGCCTTCATCAGGGTTCGCCGTGCCATTGCCACCGTCAACGCTCAACTCCAGGAAGGTATAGCCGGGGTTCGGGTAACACAGAGCCTGACCCGGGAGGACGTTAATGCCGACCACTTTGAACACGTGAACAGGGAGCACTTCACTGCCAACGTACGCGCGGCCAGGTTGCAGGCGGCCATGTGGCCGATGGTTGAAACGCTGACCGCCGCCGGCACCGCCCTGGTCATCTACTTCGGCGGGGCTCAGGTGCTGGCCGGGGAAATGAGCGTCGGTGTTCTGGTAGCCTTCATGCTCTGGGTCCGGCGTTTCTTTGAACCGGTACTGGAGCTCACCATGGAGTATGTGGAGATCCAGCGGGCTATGGCATCGGGAGCGCGTATCTTTGAACTGCTTGATGTTGAGCCTGAGATAATGGATGAGCCCGGGGCCGTTGAGTTGCCCGAGGCCAAGGAGATCAGGTTCGATGGGGTTAGCTTTGGGTATTCCCCGGGTACCAGGATTCTGCATGACATAAACCTGACGGTTGCCCCGGGAGAGACGGTGGCCATAGTGGGAAGGACGGGGGCGGGCAAGAGCAGCCTGGTGAATCTCATAACTCGCTTCTATGAGGTGGATGAGGGGCGTGTGACTGTGGATGGCTACGACGTGAACTCGGTCAGCCAGCAGTCGCTGAGGCGTCAGATAGGTGTGGTAACTCAGGATCCGTTTCTCTTCTATGGCACCATTGAGGATAACATTCGGTACGGACGACCAGAAGCGCCCCGTGAGGAAGTGGTTGAAGCGGCCAGGAAGGCGGGTGCCCATGACTTCATCACGCACCTGGACCATGTCTACGAGACCCACGTGGGTGAGAGAGGTCAGAACCTCAGTGCGGGACAGCGTCAGCTCGTCTGTCTGGCCCGGGCTATCCTGGCCAATCCGCCCATCATTGTGCTGGACGAAGCCACCTCCAACGTGGATACTCATGCGGAACGTGTCATGCAGAAGTCCTTCCGCCGCCTGATGAAGGGCCGTACCTGTCTCATCATTGCACACAGGCTCTCCACGGTGACTAAGGCCGACCGAATCGTGGTGCTCGAGCAGGGAAGGATCGTCGAGGTAGGCCCTCACCGTGAGCTAATGGCCAAAAAGGGCATATACTACAACATGTACGGTTCGCTACTGGGTGCGGGGCCGGAACCGAAGGGTGCCTGAGGAGGACACATCGGCAGGAGCCGCCTTGATTGACATAATGGCTGCCAGGCGATGTACTGGATGGCCCCTGGGCGGGGAGTTCCGGATCGCTAGAGGGCAGCATCAGGCAACGGCAGCCTTCAGTCCCTCTGTGTAAGGTTTCCTGATTATCCCCTTCTCGGTGATGATGGCAGTAACGTACCGATGGGGGGTCACATCGAAGGCAGGATTGGCGGCTACGGTCCCTTCGGGTGCAGTGGCAATCCCCATGATGCCTGTCACCTCGTCG
>JAWOGR010000053.1:0-14569 GCA_046496625.1 Dehalococcoidia bacterium
TTGAATCTCAGTGCTTCCAGCCCATTATAAGCGCATATGTACTTCTGGGCAAGGTGATTGCCCTTCTGGACACGTCCGGAGTGCCTGTGCGAATCGTCCCTGAAGGACGATGGCAGACGAACAGGCGCTTGTTAGACTTATCATGGAGCGTAAAGATGAAAGGAGGAACGAAAATGGCTACGGTTCTTGCAGCAAGAGCACAGAAGAGCGAAGTGCAACTGGTACCCAAGGGGAGTGAACTGCGGGCAGTTCTGGAGAGAGCAGCCAGAGAATCCGAGTTTCTGGCAAGGATGGCCGAAGACCCTCACGAAGCACTAAAGGAATACTACTCGCTGACTGCCGAAGAGAGGGCCGCCTTAGCCAGCGGTGACATCAGGAGAATAGAATCCTGGGTCGGCAAGTTGGATCCAGAACTGGCTACCTGGCTGTGGTGCCGGCTGTCCCAGGAGAAGTGGTAGAAAGCGAGGTGTGGAATGATAGGTCCATCAGTGGTGAAAGTCCCGCCTGCGCCTGTGACAGGGCAGGAGGCGATGCTTGCGGAACAACTCGATGAGATCCTGTCCTCCTATCGGGGTGCGAAAGAGGAACTGATTCCCATTTTGCAGCACGTGCAGCGGGCTGTTGGCTACCTGCCGGAGCCTGCGATGAAGACGATAGCCAGATTCCTCAAGCTGCCGGAGAGCACAGTCTTTGGGGTAGGCACATTCTATGCTCAGTTCAAACTTGCCCCTTCGGGGCGGAGTAATGTTACGGTCTGTCGCGGCACTGCCTGTCATGTCCGTGGTGGCGCACGCATCCTCAGGGAGGTAGAAAGGCACCTGGGCATCAAGTCTGGTGAGAGCACCCCTGACCTTGAATACTGCCTGGAGACAGTGGCGTGCATCGGTGCCTGTGCCTTAGCACCGACGATGTTGGTGAGCAACAACACCTATGGTCAGATGACACCCAAGAAGGCCACTGAAATCCTCGATCAGCTCGGGAGGCAGAGATGATGCCTTTAAGTTCATGTTCCGATGTGCGTCGCAGGGTGTTGGTCTGCCAGGGCACCGGCTGTATATCCTCCAGATCGGAGGAGATCCGCGGAGCGCTGGATCATGGAGTAGCTCAAGCAGGACTAACCAATGTCGAGATTGACTTCACGGGCTGTCACGGTTTCTGCGAGCAAGGACCGATAGTTGTTATCGAACCCGATGGCACTTTCTACACCCATGTCAAACCAGAAGATGGCGCAGAGATCGTCTCTTCACATCTCAGGGACGGCATGCCGGTGGAACGCCTGTTTTATCATGATCCTGTTACCAATGAGGCAATATCCACTTATCAAGAGATAAATTTCTATAAGAAGCAAACTCGCTTGATACTGCGCAACTGTGGGCATATCAATCCCGAAAGAATCAAAGACTATGTGGCCAAAGGCGGCTACGAAGCACTCAAAAGAGCATTGTTGCAGATGTCTCCGGAGCAAGTTATCGCTGAGATCAAGAGATCGGGACTGCGAGGGCGAGGTGGAGGTGGTTTCCCAACAGGACTGAAGTGGGAATTCTGCCATAAGGCATCTGGCGAGCAGAAGTATATGATCTGCAATGCTGATGAAGGTGACCCGGGCGCCTTCATGGATCGCAGTACCATGGAGGGTGACCCTCATACGGTGATAGAGGGGGTGATCATAGCAGCTTATGCAATTGGGGCCAGTGAGGGGTACATTTACTGCCGCGCCGAATATCCTCTGGCTATCAAGAGATTGCACATCGCCATCAAGCAAGCAACAGAGGAAGGGTTCTTGGGCGCAAACATTCTTGGCTCAGGTTTCGACTTCAGAGTGCATGTCAAGGAGGGTGCTGGTGCGTTTGTTTGCGGTGAGGAGACAGCATTGATAGCTTCCATTGAGGGTAAAAGAGGGATGCCTCAACCTCGCCCTCCTTTCCCGGCACAGTCAGGTCTATGGGGAAAGCCCACTACTATTAACAATGTGAAAACACTCGCGAGTATCCCTGTGATAATCAGCAGAGGAGCAGACTGGTACGCGGGCATCGGCGTTGAAAAGAGCGCGGGTACTGCTGTGTTTGCCTTAACGGGCAATATCGCCAATGCCGGGTTAATAGAGGTTCCCATGGGCATCACCTTGCGTGAACTGATCTTCGAAATCGGTGGAGGAATTCCTGGTGGCAAACGTTTCAAGGCTGTACAGACGGGAGGACCATCTGGAGGGTGTTTGCCAGCAAGCATGCTTGATCTGCCGATCGATTACGAATCATTGGCCTCAGCTGGTTCCATTATGGGCTCGGGCGGCATGGTGGTAATGGATGAGGATACCTGCATGGTTGACATGGCACGATTCTTTCTGTCCTTCACTCAGCTTGAGTCCTGTGGAAAATGCATACCGTGTCGTTGGGGCACCAAACAGATGCTTGACATATTGGAGGACATAGCTAGCGGAAGAGGTAGACACGATGATATAGAACTGCTTCAGGAACTAGCCGAATCTGTAAAGGATAACTCACTGTGTGGGCTGGGGCAAACTGCTCCCAACCCGGTGCTTACCAGCATTCGCTACTTCCATGATGAGTATGAAGACCATATCAAGAGACATCACTGTCCTGCCGTCGTGTGCAAAGGATTGGTTAAGGCACCCTGTAGCCATACCTGCCCTGCTGGAATAGACGTTCCGCGCTATCTTCGCTTCATTGTCCTAAGGCAGTACGACCGAGCACTGGCTGTTATCAGGGAGAAGATCCCCTTCCCTTCGATCTGTGGGCATGTTTGTCCCCATCCTTGTGAGGCTAAGTGTCGTCGAGGGCAAGTTGATGGAGCGATCGCCATAAGGGCACTAAAGCGCTTTGCTGCGGAAAGGGGAAACGGGCTTTGGAGGGCAAAGGCGAAGATGGCTGCAGCCACAGGTAAGCGTGTTGCCATCATTGGCTCCGGTCCGGCAGGACTAACCTCAGCTTACTACTTAGTCAGGCGAGGGCATTCTGTCACTGTGTTTGAGGCGCTCCCTGAGCCAGGTGGCATGATGCGGTATGGCATTCCTGAGTATCGCTTGCCTAGAGAGGTGTTAGCCGGCGAGATCGAGGAAATCAAAGGCATTGGGGTTGATATACGGACAAATACAATGGTCAACTCTGTGGATGAGCTTTTCGGCCGTGGTTACCAGGCCGTCTTCCTTGCCATCGGTGCTCATCGAGGTGCCAAGTTGAGGATCGAAGGGGAAGACAGCCTCGGAGTTATGGAGGGCGTGTCTTTCCTCGGCGAGATAAGCAGGGGGAACGAAGTCAGAGTGGGAGAAAGGATAGCTGTCATCGGTGGAGGTAACGTTGCCATAGATGCTTCTCGCAGTGCACTTCGCCTCGGTGCCAAAGAGGCAACAATCATATACCGCCGGACCAGGAGTGAGATGCCAGCGAGCGAAGAGGAGGTTGATGAGGCGTTGCTTGAAGGGGTGGAGATAGAGTTCCTTGCAGCCCCGATTAGAATAGAGAGAGACAATGGCGCGATACGGCTCACATGCATGCGGATGCAGCTTGGGGCGGTAGATGACAGTGGTAGAAGGCGCCCGGTACCGATTGAGGGCGATGAATTCAGCTTGCCTTTTGATACCGTAATTGCGGCCATCGGGCAAGAGCCGGAGGCTGCGGAGAGATTCGGACTCCCTCTGGGAAGGGGTAACGTTTTCCGGGTTGATCTTGATACTCTGGCGATAAGCAGAGCGGGTGTTTTTGCCGGGGGTGATGCTGTGACCGGCCCGGCCACGGTCATTGAGGCTATAGCTGCTGGCCGAAAGGCAGCGATATCGATTGACAGATACTTAGGTGGTGACGGCATCATAGACGAAGCACTAGCGCCAGCTGAAGAACTTGATTTGCTGCCAGCGCTTGAGGAAGGAGAAAGCAATCGTATTCCAGTACCCACTGTGGATCGAGCAAGAAGGCTTTGCAGCTTTGCTGAAGTAGAACTCAGTCTCAGCGAAGGGCTGGCGGTTGATGAAGCAAGACGATGCTTGAGATGCGACCTGGAAGAAGACTAGCGTAGAGGAGGCGATAATGGCTGTAGCAGTTTCAACCGAACTAGTGGAGAAAACGGTAGACACCCTAAAGCTGATCATCAATGAGCGTGAGGTCACGGCGAGAAAGGGAGTCACCGTATTAGAAGCCGCCTCCGAGGCCGGAATCTACATTCCCACGCTGTGTCATGACCCCGACCTCAAGCCTTATGGAGGTTGCCGTCTCTGCGTGGTTGAGATCGAAGGAATGCGTGGCCTGGTTAGCTCGTGTACTACGCCAGCTACCGACGGGATGGTGGTGCGGACCGACACGCAAAGGACAACGCAAGCGCGCCGGATGACCATGGAACTCATCGGCGCCAATCACCATGGCGATTGTCTGACCTGTGCCAAAAACCAGGATTGCGAGCTGCTACGAGTTGCCCGATATCTGGGCATCGAGCAAGAGCAAATCGATCGGTTGCGAAAGAGCACTCAACTTCTTCCTCTGGACAAGAGCCATCCGGCGTTTATTCGTGATCCGAACAAGTGTATCCTCTGCGCAAAATGCGTTAGAGCGTGTCACGAAATAGCTGTTGTCGGTGCCATTGACCTGGCTTTCCGGGGAAACTCGGCAAAGGTGGCCGCCTTAGGTGACAAACCGATCGTCGAATCTGTCTGCAAGTCCTGTGGGGAGTGTGTAGCGCGTTGTCCTACCGGAGCGCTGACGCCTAAGTGGGACAAGCTTCCTGTCAAAGAGGTGAAGACTGTATGTCCTTATTGTGGGGTGGGTTGCTCAATCTACCTGGGAGTTCGAGATAACAAGGTTGTTTCAGCGCGCGGCGACTCCGCAGGCCCGGCTAACAAGGGCAGCCTGTGCGTTAAAGGGCGGTGGGGCTATGATTTCGTCAATCATGCTGAAAGGCTAACAACGCCGCTCATCCGGCGACCGGGCGTTGGGAGGCAGGCAGGTCACAATGGGCGTGTGCAGGAAATCTTCCGCGAAGCTACCTGGGAGGAGGCCATTGAGTTGACAGCCGGTAGGCTCCTGAGACTCAAGGAAGCCTTCGGAGCAGATAGTATCGCTGCCCTCAGTTCAGCTAAGTGTACCAATGAAGACAATTATGTCATGCAGAGATTTGTGCGCTCTATTATAGGCACCAACAACATCGATCATTGTGCACGACTATGCCATGCCTCCACTGTGGTCGGTGGCATCGCAGCCTTCGGCCAGGGGGCGATGAGTAACTCCTATTCGGACTTCGAGAGAACTGAGCTCTTCCTTGTCATCGGCTCAAATCCCACCGAATGCCATCCTATCATC
Organism: Dehalococcoidia bacterium; assembly: GCA_046496625.1. GTDB lineage: Bacteria > Chloroflexota > Dehalococcoidia > GIF9 > AB-539-J10 > RBG-13-51-36. Next base: position 5,304 of record JAWOGR010000053.1, read on the forward strand.
GGCGCCAAGATAAAGAGGAGGATTATGTTTGGCGGCGCCAAGCTCATTGTGGCTGACCCGCGCTCCATCGAACTATGTGAATATGCCACTGTCAGTCTTCCCCATAGTCCGGGAACTGATGTTGCCCTTCTCAACGGCCTGATGCACGTGATCATCAGAGAAGGCCTCGAGGATAGGGAGTTCATACGGGAGCGCACTGAGGGCTTTGAGGAACTGCTTCCCCTTGTGGAGGAGTACACTCCTGAGGCGGTGGAGGCCATAACAGGGGTCCCCCGGGCTGATATAGAGGTGGCTGCCCGTCTCTTCGGAACGGCGAGGAGTGCCTGCATCCTCTATGGGATGGGCATAACGCAGCACACCACCGGCACGGACAATGTCAAGAGCGTGGCAAACCTGCTGTTGCTCACTGGCAATATCGGCAAAGCCGGCACCGGATTCAGTCCGCTTCGTGGTCAGAACAATGTCCAGGGTGCCTGTGATATGGGGGCACTGCCTAATGTCTACCCCGGCTATCAAATGGTTGATGATCCTGCCGTGAGAATGAAGTTCGAGACTGCCTGGGGATGCGAGCTGAGCAGTCGTCCCGGACTGACTGTTACCGAGATAGCCAATGCTGTACTGAGTGGACACATCAAAGGACTCTATGTTATGGGCGAGAACCCCCTGTTGAGTGAACCTCACCTTGAGCATACCAGGCACGCTATGGGGAGGCTTGACTTCCTGGTAGTACAGGATATCTTCCTCTCTGAGACCGCCTGGACGGCTGATGTTGTTCTCCCTGCTGCTGCGTTCGCAGAGAAAGACGGTACTTTCACCAACACCGAGAGGCGGATCCAAAGAGTGAGGAAGGCAGTCCTGCCGCCCGGAGAGGCAAAGCCCGACTGGGAGATCGTCTGCGCCGTGGCGGAGAGAATGGGACAGCCGTTAGGCTACCAGAGTGCGGACCTTATCATGGAAGAGATTGCATCGCTGGCTCACATATATGGCGGTGTACGTTTTGACCGGCTTGAGCATGATGGTCTGCAGTGGCCCTGTCCTGACGCCTCGCATCCCGGGACCCCGTTTCTATATCAGGATGGCTTTGCCCGGGGTAGAGGCAAGTTCCATGCTGTCAGATATGTACCGCCAGCGGAATCGGTTTCCGGAGGCTACCCGCTGGTTCTGACTACCGGCAGGATTCTGGAGCACTGGCATACCGGCACGATGAGCCGCCGCGCACAGGTGCTGAGTGAGCTTTGCCCTAACGGTGTTGTAGAGATGCATCCAGGCGATGCGTTGAAGCTGGGTCTGATCGAGGGCGATTCGGTAGTTGTCACCTCGAGGAGGGGACGGGTGGAGGCTCCGGTTCACATTACCGAGAAGTCGCCCCTCGGACTCGTCTTCATGCCCTTCCACTGGCGTGAAGCAGCGGCCAATATCCTCACCAATGATGCCCTTGACCCTTTGGCCAAGATTCCCGAGTTCAAGGTTTCTGCGGTGAATGCCGTACTTGCAGTCCTGGATAGGGCCGCCCAGGATAATGCTTTCCTGGCGCGCCTGGCAGAAGACCCTGCCGGGGCGCTCAAGGAGTACGAACTGAGTGCTGAGGAGAAAGCTGCGCTGATCAGTGGCGACATACGTAAGATAGAGTCATGGGTGGGCAAACTTGATGAGCGACTCAGGACATGGCTCATATTGCGAATATCACAGGAGAAGTGGTAGCCGTCCTTATCGCCTGTCTTTCGGGGTGGCCTGTGTGTCGGCAACAGCCTGACATGTGAACGCAGACGAACACTACACAGACACATTGGTCTAGTGTTTGTGAACGTGGTTCGCGGTGGACGGGAGCGAGCGAAATGCCCACCGTGTTGGCGGTCTGAAGTATCCCTCAGGGCCGGGGATAAAGGTCGGCTGCCCGGCATATGTCAGGTATGGTCTGCTCTCGCTGCAGCGTCATGATGTGCACACCCGCAACTCCATCTATCTGCCGCAACTGCTCTATAGTTTCTACGGCTATCGTGATACCCTCCTCCGCTGCCTCCTCCCTCTTGCGCACCTTTGCGAAGCGCTCGATAATCGTATCGGGGATGTTTGAGTCGGGGAGCTTTGTCTGCATGTACCTGGCCGCTGCCAGTGATGTCACCGGAGTGATGCCCGCAAGAATCTTCACCTCTCTGTGCAGCCCATTCTCACGAACCATCTCCATCCATCTGCTGAATCCCTCGACGTCGTACACGGACTGGGTCTGGATGAAGTCCGCTCCAGCGTCGACCTTGGCCCTGAGACGGTCTAACGCTGGTTCTGAAGGCTGAGCGGACGGGTTCACAGCTGCTCCGATGAAGAACCTGGGTTCCTTACCGGTTATGAGTTCGCCGTTGTCGAGCTTCTTCTCATCCCTGATTCTCTTGAGCATCCCGATAAGGTGAACTGCGTCGACGTCAAAGACAGGGTTCGCACGCGGATGATTGCCCGACGAAATGGGGTCACCGGACAGGCACAGTATGTTGCTTACACCAAAGGCGGCGACCGCCAGGGCATCCATCTGAATGGCGATTCGATTGCGGTCACGACAGGTCATATGGAATATCGGGTCGATCCCTGCATCCAGGCCGATAAGACATCCTGCCCAGCTTGCCATGGCCACCACCGCTGCCTGTCCGTCAGGGATGTTGAAGGCGTCGACATAGCCTTTGATGAGATCGACTTTGTCCCGTATGACGTCTAACTCCGCATCGGCTGGTGGGTTGATCTCGGCTGTGACTGCGAACTGGGCCGCCTCCAGTATTCGCTCAAGATTGCTTCTGGTTTTCATATCTGGCCCCCAAGCACGATTTTAGCACAGTGTGATAGATTACCATACCTCGAATGATACGCACGCGCCCTAGCTTCATATCTTTGCAGCAACGCACGAAAGTGGTTATAATGTTCTGCGAACAATGAAAGCGGCAGCTGAGCTAAACGCGATCAAGGACACACTGAGGTACTCGGAGATATTCAGCGGTCTGACCGAAGAAGAACTCGATAGTCTGCTCCCTCTATGTACGGTGGCATGCCACCGAGCCGGATCAGAAGTGTTCTGCGAAGGCGACCAATGCGTCCATCTACAGACCCTCAAATCGGGCAAGGTCGCTCTGGAAACAGAACTCGCCCTCAGCCGTAGCTCAACAGAAAGGGCGACCATAGATGTGCTGTCCGAAGGCAACTGCTTTTGTTGGTCGGCCCTGATGGAGCCTCATGTTCTTACCTCCACGGGGCGCTGTTTGCAGGATACTGAGATCATCTCGGTGGATGGGGAGAGGCTTAAGGCTCTCATGGATGCAAACCCTCAGATAGGGTACAAGATCTCAAACAATCTTGTTAAGGTGGTCGCATCCAGACTGAAGAACACCAAGGAAACGATGGAACGCACCCTGTCCGTGATCTTCCATGACCTGAAAGCTCCTCTGGCTGCAGCGGAGAGCTATAACAGGCTTCTGCTTGATGGCTTTGTGGGCGAGCTCACCGAAGAGCAGAAGAACATAGTAGGCCGGAGCAGTAAGCGATTGTCCGATCTTCTGAACTTGATCGGTAATATAATCGACTTCTCCCGAGTCGACTTCGGGGATTTCAGGACCGAAGAGATTTCTATCGTGGAAGTTATAGAGGACTGCGTTGAGACAATGCGCCCCTTAGCTGAGGAGAAGAAGCTGGAACTCAAGGTTCAGTTTCCACCCCAACCACCGATAGTTCTGGGGACTGCGGGCAGGCTCAAACAGGTGATGACAAACCTGTTATCTAATGCCATCAAGTTCACATCCTCCGGCGGGGTGACCGTCACTCTCAAGCAGGGTAAGGGCTGCGTGCAGGTTGATGTAGTCGATACGGGATGTGGCATTCCGGCCGATGAAGTGCCCAAGGTGTTCGACGGTTTCTACGCCGGTCTGCAGATGGAGAAGCGAGGGGCTGGCCTCGGGCTGTCCATATGTAAGAGGATTATTGCCAGCCACGGTGGTAGAATGTGGGCAACTAGCCCCTGTCCCGACACGGGCAAGGGGAGTAGGTTCACATTCATCATCCCCATGGAGTCCATGAGAACGGAGTAGGTGTTATGTCCAAGAAGATACTAATAGTGGACGATGATCCCGATATGCGGCTGGCCATAGCCAGCGTACTTAACTCGCGTTCATACGAGATAGTAGAGGCCGGTGACGGACGGGAGGCATTGATGAAGCTGTGTGAGGAGAAGCCAGACATAATGCTTCTTGATCTCCTGATGCCCAGGATGGACGGCTTTGCTGTGATCAAGGAGTTGCGGCACAATCCTGAGAAGGGATATCCGGACGTCCCCATACTCGTGATAAGCTCGATAAGGGAGGAGGCCAGTCACCGACGATATGAACTTGAACTGGGTCGCAAACTCGAAATCGAAGGTTATATAGAGAAGCCGATCGAGCCCTTTGTTCTGCTGGAGCGCGTGGAGAAGCTCTTGTCTAAAGGAGGAATGGATGCAAAGAGCGAATAAGATTCTGTTGATCGATGATGACCCGGATATTCACTCCGTGGTCAAAAAGGTCCTTGAAGCCAAATCCTATCAGGTTATATCTGCATATGATGGATTTGAGGGTTTGAGCAAGGTTGTTGAAGAGAGGCCTGACCTGATCATCCTGGACGTTATCATGCCAGGTAAGCACGGGTTCGACGTTTGCCACGAACTTAAGACCGATGAGAAGTACCACTTCTTCTCCGATATCCCCGTGCTGATGCTAACTGTCTACCCTGAAGACAGAGAGAAAATGCATCTTTCAATACGGGAAGGGATGATGATGGAGGCAGAGGATTACCTCCAGAAGCCGGTTGATGCCCAAGAACTGCTGAAAAGGGTCGAGGGCTTGCTTAAGCAGTAGCAGTGGGTGAGTCGCTGGTTAATGCAGTAACAACATAGAGTGAAGGCCGAGAGTAGAAGTGTTCTGATTATCGGGGCAGGCATATCAGGTATATCTTCGGCGTTAGAGCTGGCCAGCGCCGGATTTGGTGTTCATCTTCTTGAGAGAGATGAAGTGATCGGGGGGCACGCTGCTTCTTTCCCCTGTAAGGCAACGAATGTCTGCGCGGAGTGCTCCGCCTGTGTGGTGTCGGATAAGATCAGAGAGGCGGTGCAGCATCCCCGTATCAGGCTTTTGACAGGGTCCACTCTGAAGGAACTCAGGGGTGGGCCGGGCGATTTCAGTGTCAGGATAGCTCAGGAACCTCGATATGTTGACGGAGAGCGATGTATAGCCTGTGGCCTGTGCACCGACATCTGCCCAACAGATCCCAAGGCGATCTGCCTGCCTCAGGCTGACGCAGTCCCCCTTGTCCATGTTCTCGATGAAAGACTCTGCCTGCGTTTTGCGGGCAAGGAATGTGAGCTATGTCGGGATGTTTGCCCTACCAAAGCCATAGAGTTCAACCGCAAGCGGAGGGAAGAGGAACTCAGCGTAGGGGCTGTGGTTGTGGCCACTGGCTTTGAGGTTTTCGATGCGAGGAAGAAGGGTTCTCTTGGCTACGGCCGTTATCCGGGTGTACTGACAGGCCTCGACCTGGAGCATTTATTGCGACGGGAGGGGATGCTCAGGCTTCCCGGCGGCGATAAGGAACCCGCGAGCATCGCCTTCATCCAGTGCGTTGGCTCCAGAGACGAGGGGCATTCCTATTGCTCGCATGTGTGCTGCAAGTATGCAATGAAGCTCGCCGCCCTTATCAGGCACCGGAGTCCTGACACTCGGGTGACCATCTTCTACATCGATCTGCAAACGGCAGGAAAGGGCTTTGCGCGATTCTTCGATGAGTACAAGAGCGACATCAGATTCGTCCGCGGCGTGCCGGTTGAGATCGTGCAGGCTGTGTCTGGTGAACTCGAAGTCAAATTCGAGGATGTTTCTCAGGGCAAGGTCTGCAGGGATACATTCGACCTTGTAGTTCTCTCGGTCGGCATCTCACCCAGAACGGACTCCTGGGACCTGGCAAGGATACTGGGGTTAGACATGGCCGACGATGGATTCTTCGATACAGCACCCTCGATCGGTTCTAACGACACGAGCGTCAGCGGCATCTTTCTTGCCGGGACCTGCCAGGGCCCGAAGGATATACCGGATTCGGTGGCCCACGGCACAGCGGCAGCATCAAGGGTAATGGAGCTATTGGGCGCGCCTGTGCAGGCCGGCGGCTGATCTGAGAGCAACTGATATGGAAGCAAGGATAGGGGTTCTCATCTGCGATTGCGGGCAGGGCATGCAGAATATCGATTTCGGTGCCCTTGCCAGGCAGGCGGCCGATTTGCCGGGTGTCACATCTGTCAACTTGAGTTCCGATCTCTGTCTGGATGAAGGTACGAAGAAGATGGCCTCGCTCATCAAAGACGGGAGTTTGGATAGAGTGGTCATTGCTGCTTGTTCTCCTGACATGAAAGAACATATCTTCAGGGATGTGCTGGAGAAGGCCGGGTTGAACGGTAATCTGCTGTCCATGGCCAACATAAGGGAGCAGTGCTCGTGGGCTCATGATGGCGAAGTTACCGGCAAGGCTGCAGAGATGTTGAGGATGGCCATAAACCGGGTACGATTGCTGCGACCCGTGGAACACCGGGAGTTTCCCATCAGCACTGAAGTGCTGGTAGTCGGCGGCGGGTTCTCGGCGATCAGCACTGCGTTGCGACTCTCGGGTGTTGGCCTTCGGATAACCGTCCTGGAAAGCGAGCCAGCACTTGGAGAAGGCGCGGGTGAAAAGGAGGATTTGCAGGGCCTTGATAGAGGTTCCATGATAGCCGCGGCGGAGCGAGATGGGAACATCGACATTATCACATCTGCGCAGATCACGGCAGTAGAAGGGGCACTGGGAGACTTCGCTGTGACGATGAGGAGGAATGGCACCAAGATGTCGCGTAAATATGGAGCGGTCGTACTCGCCACCGGCTTCAGAACCGAGATCGCTCCTAAGTGTGATATGCCGATCCACGGCCAGTTGACCTCTGGCGCAGGCGTTGTATCACAGAAGCAGCTTCTGCGCATGCTCAATGACTCAGTGTTAGAGACAAGGCCTGCGATCGTGTGCTTTGTCGTCGACTGCGCCGATGAGAACTCCCGCTTCAGCACGCTGACTGCCCTGAACAACGCACTTGCGGTTAAGAGTAGGTGGGGCAGCGAGGTGTACATTGTCTGCAAGGATGTCAAGGTCGACGCTGAGGGAGCGGAGAGATTGTACCGGGCAGCGAGGGAATGCGGAGTCGTGTTCATTAAGTACGACTCTTCTCCGAAGATCACCGTGGCCAATGGACGGGCAACAGTGGAGACCAGAGATGTCTTCATGGGAGAGGATACGACCATAGCCTGTGACCTTCTTGTGGCAGAGGAACTGCCATTACCTGCTGAAGGAGCACAAGTCATGGGATCACTGCTCGATGTCCGGCTAGACTACTCAGGATTCTTCCAGGACGAGAATGTGCACCTGTACCCTGTAGACTCCGAGAGGAGAGGTGTGTTCTTCGTCGGCGAATGCCGGGGCAACTCTGACATCGCCAGAGTCCTGACCGATGTCTCAAGCGTCGCGGCCAGCATTTGCGGCCTACTCTGTCGGGAAAGCATCAAAGCGGACGTAGAGAGGGTCAGGGTCGATCCCCAGAAGTGTGTTGCGTGCCTTACCTGCATTCGGGTCTGTCCGCACAGTGCTATCCAGCTTGCGCGGGTGGACAGCGGCAAAGACGCGGCCGTCATCTCCGATCTCGCGTGTGATGCTTGCGGCATCTGTGCGGCCATATGTCCGGCCAAGGCGATAGAGTTCCAGGGTTACAGGGACGATGAGATACTGGCGCAGATCGAGGCCGTAGGAGAACCATGCACGGGCCGATAATAGCATTCTGCTGTGAGCGTTCTGCTTACCCCGCTGCCGATCTGGCAGGAAGACTGCGACTTCACTATCCGGAGAACCTGCGGGTAATCAGGGTTCCGTGTGCCGGTCGGGTGGATGTGATCCACATCATGAAGGCGTTCGAGATGGGGGCGTCGGCAGTGGTGGTTCTGGGATGTGAAGAAGGAGCGTGCCACCATATCACGGGCAATACCAGAGCCAGGGAAAGGGTTCAGTACTGCGATACCCTGCTCAAAGAGGTTGGCATAAACAACAGGGTAGCCGTGATGGTCAACATCAGTCCCAATGCTCCTCATAAGTTCGTCACGGCAGCAGTCGAGACTAACAAGATACTGGAAGATCTGCGGGAGGCAATATGATAATCGCTGAACGAAAACCGATGGAGGAGATCAGACGGGAGATCGCTCCCTACAAGAAGATACTGGTTGCGGGCTGTGGGACATGCGTGGCTGTCTGCTGGGCAGGCGGGGCGAAGGAGGTAGGCATACTGGCTTCGCAGTTAAGATTGGCTGGGAGTTCGGAGGGCAAAGAAGTAGTAACTCTGGAAGCGACGGTGGAGCGACAATGTGAGAGAGAGATGCTGGCGGAGTTAAGGGACCAGGTTGAAGGAGTGGATGCAGTGCTCTCACTTGCGTGCGGAGCCGGAGTGCAGACCATGGCCGGGTTTTTCGAGGACAAGCCCGTGTTCCCGGCGGTCAACACCAGCTTCATCGGTATGCCGGAAAAGGAAGGGCTCTGGGTAGAGATGTGTGGAGCCTGCGGCGACTGCTATCTCGACCGAACGGGAGGCGTTTGCCCTGTGGTTCGCTGTGCCAAGGGCCTTTTGAACGGCCCCTGCGGCGGTACGAGAAAGGGAGGAATGTGTGAGATCGACCCAAACAAGGATTGCGCCTGGGTTGTCATATACAGAAGACTGGAGAGACAGGGCAGGCTCGACTTGATGAGAGAATACTACGCGCCAAAGAACGCTCGGGCGGTGAAGAAGCCCGGCAGAATCCAGGCGGCAAAGGCTTAAGGGGGTAAAGCATGGCGATACCTTTGAGGGAAATCCTTAAGACGAAGGACTTCGTTGTTACGGCCGAGGCTGCTCCTGGGAAAGGCTCCAGCGTGTCCAAGACAGTGGAGCACATTGAGCTCTTGAAGGATAAGGTGGATGCACTGAATGTGACCGATAATCAGAGTTCTGTTATGCGCTATCCATCGGTGGGCATCTGTGTCTTGATCAAGGAGCATGACGGTGAGCCGGTGCTTCAGGTTACATGTCGCGACAGGAACCGCCTGGCCATTCAGGCAGACCTTCTCTTCGCGTACTCCAGGGGCGTTGATAATGTGCTGTGTCTAACAGGTGACTCGGTTGATGTTGGCGATCACAAGGAGGCCAAGCAGGTATTCGACCTTGATTCGGT
>JAWOGR010000082.1:0-5863 GCA_046496625.1 Dehalococcoidia bacterium
TGCACGGATGCACCCGGCCCGAAGTTGATCGACTTCACCTCTCCGTCTACTGGCGATGGCACATTGTTCTGCATCTTCATGGCCTCCAGAATAAGGAGCGGGTCTCCGGTCTTGACCTTATCGCCGACCTTGACCAGGTAGCGGATGATCATGCCCGGCATGGGAGCGGGCACCGTGGTGCCCTCCACGGCCGCGGCGGGCGGAGCCTTCTTCGCCTGTGCTTTGGGCGGTGCTGCGGCGGGCGGGGACTGGACGGGCGGGGAGGCGGCAGCGCTTATGGGGGCAGATAGGCTGATCGACGGAGACCCACCAATCGGGTCGACGTCCACCTCGTAATAGTCACCGTCGATGAAGACGTTGAAAGTTCTCACGCCCGGCCCCTTCTCGGGCACCGGTTTCTCGGTCTTCTCAACCAGCTTGCCGGCCTTAGCCTTGGCGACAAGATCGTCCTCCTGCTTGATCTGCTCCATCGTCTTGGGAGCACGCGGTGGCTTCCAGTCATCGGGGATTGTCGTATCCATACCGTACTTGTACCTCAAGAAGCGGGCACCTGTGGTGGGGAAGAGGGCATAGGTCAGAACATCCTTGATGTCTCTGGCGAATTCCCTGGACTCCTCTTTAGCCTTATCCAGTTCCGGATCAAGCATATCGGCTGCCCGGCCCTTGATCGGCTCTTCACCTCTGGAGTAACCCTTGAGCACCGACTTCTGCACCTCCCTGTCTATCGGCGCCGGAGGGCGGCCGTAGAGCCCGTAGCAGTAGTCCTTGGTCTCCTGGGTGGTCATCTTGTAGCGACCGGCCAGCACGTTCTGCACGGCCTGGACCCCGACGATCTGGCTGGTAGGAGTGACGAGGGGCGGATAGCCGAGCTCGGCCCTGGTCCTGGCGGTCTCGGCCCGCACCTCGTCCAATCGATCGAGGGCGTTGGCCTGCTTCAGCTGCGAGACGAGGTTGGAGGTCATGCCGCCGGGAATCTGGTGCACAAGTACACCGGCATCGATGACCGACATGGATGAAGTGTCCAGAAAATCCCTGTACTTGGGGGCAATCTGCTCCAGCATCTGCCCGCACTTGAAGAGTTGCTCGACATCCAGCCCGGTGTCTCTGTCCGTGCCGTAAAGGGCAACGACCAGCGGCTCGATGGGCGGTTGCGATGTCCGCAGGGCGAAAGGCGACAGGGCAGTGCCGACAACGTCGAGTCCGGCCTCTATGGCCTTGATCACGGACATCGAGGCCTGTCCACTGGTATAGTGCGTGTGGAGCTCGATGGGAATCTTCACGCTCTCCTTGAGTGCCTTCACCAGCTCGTAGGCATCGTAAGGGGATATGAGCCCGGCCTGGTCCTTAATGCAGATGGAGTCCGCGCCCATATCCTGGAAGATGACGGCCTTTTTGGCGTAGTACTCCAAATTGTAGACCGGCCCGCCCATCCTCGGCTGGGTAAGCGAATAGCAGACGGCCGCCTGATAATGCCTGCCGGCCTTCTTGACGGCCCTGGCCGCCCGCTTGTGGTTCCGTTCGTCGTTAACCGCATCGAAGATGCGGAAGATGTCAATGCCGACATCGGCGGACTGCTTCACGAATTCGTCGACCAGGTCATCGTGGTGGTTCCGATAGGCAACGAGGTTCTGTCCCCGCAAAAGCATCTGCAAAGGAATGTCGGGCATTAACTCCTTGAGCTTGCGGGGTCTCTCCCAGGGGTCTTCGCCCAGGAAACGGTGGGGCACGTCGAACGTCGCACCTCCCCAGACCTCCATGGCGTGGAAGCCGCACTTCCTCATCTCGGGCGCCATCCAGACCATGTCCTCGGTCCGCATCCTCGTCGCAACCGTGGACTGATGTCCATCACGGAAGGTGGTGTCGCAGATCTTGACCGGGTTCTTGGCTTTCGGCCTGGTCTTCACCTTATCGGCAGTCAGGTCCCTGGCCAGCACCTTCCCTTTTCCTATTCCGTCCATAGCATTACCTCCTAACTGGTGATGATAAGTCGCTGTTCATAACGCCGGGGCGTGATCCGGAACCGGGACGTAATGGGCCGGTTCCTCAGTTCGTCCGAGAATCCACCCGAAAAGACAAACGAGCGCCATCACCTGGATACGATTCTCCTCTGCCACAGCATGCGCATCCACATGATCTCCTCGCGTCCGGAACTGCCCCAGGGGCTGAAGACCACGGCAGGTCCTGCCTGCGGCACCACCGGCGCGAGTGCCTTTGCCTCCTCCTCCAGATAGGCAGCCACGGCAGCCGTGATAGCGGCTATCGTTCCTCTTCTACTCTTCAATGGTTACTAATTGCTCCTCGTGCTTCGATGTCTTTACACGGGGATATTGCCGTGTTTCTTGGGCGGCCTGGTCTCTCTCTTCGTGGAGAGAAGCCTGAAGGCGTTGATTATCTTGGGTCTGCTATCGCGGGGCAGTATTATCTCGTCGACATACCCCCGCGAGGCGGCGATGTAGGGATTATAAAGGAGTTCTCGATACTCCTGTATCTTCTCCTTCTGCTTCTCCACAGGGTCCGGTGCCGCTTCGATTTCCCTGCGGAAGATGACCGGCGTGGCGCCTTCGGCGCCCATCACGGCGATCTCCGCAGTGGGCCAGGCGAAGACGAAGTCAGCGCCCAGATCCTTGCTGCACATGGCAAGATACGAGCCCCCGTAGTCCTTGCGGATGATGAGGGTTATCTTGGGAACTGTCGCCTCCGAATAGCACCAGAGGACCTTGGCCCCGTGCCTTATGATGCCGGACCATTCCTGGTCTGCCCCCGGCAGATAACCCGGGACATCGGCGATCGTAAGCAGTGGTACATTGAAGGCGTCACAGAAACGGATGAACCTGGTGATCTTGTCCGAAGCGTTGACGTCAAGGCATCCGGCAAGGTGCATGGGCTGGTTGGCGATAATGCCCACCGTTCTTCCATCGAACCGGGCGAAACAGACTATGGCGTTCTTAGCGTAGTGATGGTGCGGCTCAACTATCTCCCCGTTATCGACGATGGACTGGATGACGGTTCTCACGTCATAGGCCTGGCCGGGCTCCTCGGGTATGATGCTGTCAAGGGCAGGATCGATACGGTTCGGGTTATCCGAGGTCACAGCGGGAGGAGGATCCTCCATATTGTTCGAGGGCAGATAGCCGAGGAGTTTCCTGATCAACTCGATGGACTGGGCATCGCTATCACACGGGAAATGGCACACGCCGCTCTTGGTGGCATGGCTCATGGCACCACCCAGTTCCTCGGAGGTTATCTCCTCTCCTGTCACCTGCTTGATGACCGCCGGGCCGGTGATGTGCATGTAGCTCGTGCCCTTGGTCATAAAGATCCAGTCCGTCATGGCGGGCGAGTAGACCGCGCCACCGGCCGTGGGGCCCATGATAGCCGAAATCTGAGGGATAACGCCTGAAGCTGCGGAGTTGCGGAAGAATATCTGCCCGTAACCTGACAGGGCATCAACGCCCTCCTGGATGCGAGCACCGCCGGAATCATTCAGGCCGACCACCGGGATGCCGCACTTCATGGCCAGGTCTGTCACCTTGCATATCTTCCTGGCGTGCATCTCGCCCAGTGATCCTCCCATTGAAGTGAAGTCCTGGGAGTAGGCACACACGGGGCGACCGTCAACCGTTCCGTATCCGGTTACCACCCCCTCTGCCGGAACTTGCACCTTATCCATGCCAAAGGCGTCAGCCCTATGCCGCACAAACAGATCGAGCTCGTGAAAGCTCCCCGCGTCGAAAAGCAGGTCGATTCTCTCACGAGCGGTTAGTTTCCCGGAATCATGCTGCTTCTCCACCCGCTCCGGCCCCCCCAGCGCCCTCTCCGTCTTCTCCTTTTCCTGCAGCTTCTTCAGTCTTTCAGCAACCGTGTCCATCAAAATATCTCCTTACTGGCTGACCCGACAAACCAGAATATCATAGCTCGGATGGATGGTTAAAGCAAGGTTCTTAACGTGACTGACGCGCGGGCATATCCCTGATTGCAGGCTGAAAACCGGCCCATGACCGACCGGCTCACGAGAGCGTTGGCTGCCTTCTCTGCCGCTACCCCGAGCGATTGTGCTACTATGTTAGGGCTTGCAGCACTGGGACTGCGGCAGGCAGTATCGCTATCACGGGTCCGGTCGCGAGCGACGCTGACCACAAAGCAAGAGTTTTGCCAGCCCGGTTCAGGATGACAAGATGGAGGGAGACTTGAGACAAGAGATAATCGCGATAGACGGTCCTGTGGCGGTTGGCAAGAGCAGCGTGGGCTCGATGCTGGCAAGAAGGTTGGGCTATGTCTTCTTCGACACGGGCATGATATACCGGGCGTTTACCTGGAAGGTGATCAAGTCAGGAGTTCCTCCAACCGACGAAGATGCGATCTGCAGGATTGCAGATTCCACCGTATTCGACTTCGTCGCCGTGCAGGAATGGCGTCTCTCTCCCCTCATCGATGGTGAAGATGTATCCTCCGGGCTGCTGTGCCCCAGGGTGGAAGAACTCGTGCCTGTGACATCAAAGATAGCTGGAGTGCGACGGGCACTCGTATCGCAGCAACGCAGGTTTGCCGGGCGAGGAAAGGTGGTGATGGCGGGCCGGGATATCGGCACAGTAGTACTACCATGGGCAGAGCTTAAGGTATTCCTCACTGCCTCAACCGAGGAGAGAGCGAAGCGCCGTCACCGAGAACTGATGGAGCGGGGAGAGAACGCCAGCCTGGAGACCGTTCTCGCTGAACTCAAGAGGCGGGACGATATGGATATGAACAGGACAATTTCGCCGTTAAAGCCCGCCGACGACGCCGTAGTCGTCAACACCGAAGGGCTTAGGTTAGAGCAAGTGGTCGACAAGATATGTGCTCTGGCGGCGGACCGATGACGTTTTCCCGCAGAGTTGTCCTGATCGTGTTCAGGCCACTGCTCAGCATACTCTTCTCCTGGAGAGTTTTGGGAAAGGAGAATGTGCCCATGACGGGACCGGTGATACTGGCGTCCAACCATGTTCACGCCGCCGATCCTTTTCTCCTGGCATTCGGCCTTCCACGGTGGATTGACTTCATGGCCAAGGAAGAGCTATTCCAGTCTGTCTTCGTGAGAGCCATTCTTCGCTGGGCCGGATCCTTCTCCATACGCCGCGAAGGTGAAATGAGGCACACACAGGGGGTGCTTGACCAAGCCATAGAGGCCCTCGAGAAAGGCTCGATGCTGGGGATCTTCCCGGAAGGCAGTCGCAGCCGCGACGGAAGGCTAACAAAGGCCAAGACCGGTTGTGCAGTCCTAGCCTCACAGGCAGACGTTCCCATTCTTCCCGTCGGCATAACGGGCACCGACAAGCTCGGGGGCATAAGCTGGCTGTGGAAGCGACCTCCGATAGTCGTCAACATCGGCAGGCCGTTTCGGGTCACACCTGCACAGGGTAGGCTGGGTAGAGCGCAAAGGCAATGCCTGACCACTCAGATAATGAGAGAGATAGCCAACCTCCTGCGGCCGGAGTATCGGGGTGCATACGGAAGAGATGAAGATAGAGAAGGCTGAGAAGCTGGGTCTGTGCTTCGGCGTCAGGCGGGCCATCGAACTGCTGAAGGAGGCGGTGAGCAAGCACGGAGAAATAGAGACACTGGGTCCTGTGGCACACAACCGCCTGCTCGTCGAAACACTTGCCGGGCTGGGGGTGAAATCGATAGAGAGCGTGGACCAGGCTCAAGGCAAGACCCTGGCCATCACCACTCATGGCACGACCCCTAGCGTGCTGGCGGAGATCAGGGCTCGTGACATTAAGATCATAGACACCACCTGCCCTATCGTCCGCAAGGCGCAGAACGCGGCAAGAGAACTGGCAGAGGCCGGCTTCGACGTCATCATATTCGGACAGGCAGACCACTCCGA
>JAWOGR010000034.1:0-11421 GCA_046496625.1 Dehalococcoidia bacterium
TCCCTACTCACTACGAACCCGCGGAGAGCCTTGTCCCGAACCTGCTTTATCCACGGGCCACCTACAACCCGGTGAGCCAGCGGTTCTATGAAGACCACACGGTGGCAACCGACGAGGAACGGGCCAGGTACCCGTATATCATCACCACATACCGTGTCGTGGAGCACTATCAGTCAGGCATCGTAACGCGAAACATACCGTGGTTGAACGAACTAATGCCGGAGATCTTTTTGGAGCTTAGTGAAGAGTTGGCCACTTCACTGGGAATTAGCAATGGAGATTGGGTGCTAATAGAGAGTAAGCGCCTATACAAGGATGGAGAGCAGGGCAATATCAAGGTTAAGGCTTGCGTTACCAATCGTATTCAGCCGATGTTGATTCACGGTGAAGTGAGGCATGTTGTCGCATTGCCCTGGCACTGGGGCTACAAAGGATTGAGTACGGGTGCCGTTGCCAACGACCTGAGTGCATCCGTCGGAGATCCAAATACAACTATTCCCGAATCAAAGGCTTTTCTATGCAATGTAAGGAGGGCATAACAGATGGCTGACGCAATGTGTTTAATCGACGCCTCCAGGTGTATTGGTTGCCGGTCGTGTCAGGTTGCCTGCAAGCAGTGGAACCAGCTTCCTGCTGAGACCACCGTCTTTACAGGCAGCTATGAGAACCCGCCCCGGTTTTCCAGTGAAACGTGGTGTAGGGTTGCTTTTCGTGAGCATGGAGGCAACGGCAGGGTCGATTGGTTGATGTCCAAGCAGGGCTGTATGCACTGCACCGATGCGGCCTGTATGCAGGCCTGCCCGGCCGGCGCTATCTACCGCACAGCCTTTGGCACCGTCAACATCGATGAGGTGAAGTGTATCGGATGTAACTACTGCGTGGTGGCCTGTCCTTTCGGCGTGATCGGATTCGACCGGCGTGCGAACAAGGCACGGAAGTGTACTTTCTGTATCGATCGTCTAGAGGAAGGGTTGCAGCCCGCATGTGCCGCTGCATGCCCGACAGGCTCGATCACCTTCGGGGATGCGTCGGATCTTGTCGGGGAGGCTGAGGAGAGGGTCGTCCGACTCAGAGCTGCCGGCAAGGACGGTGCGCATGCATACGGCCTGGACGAAGTCGGAGGAACACATATGCTCTATGTGCTGGCCGATGAACCCGAGAAGTACGGGCTTCCCGCGGATCCAGAGGTATCACTGCAAACCCGTGTCTGGGACGTAATCTTCAAGCCTGTAAGAGTGATCGTCATTGTGGCGGCTGTATTCGGTTTGTGGGTCACCCGTTCGCGTGCCAGGAAGATCGAGCAGGCCAAGAGCGGGTCCAAATAAAGTCGGGGGTGAAATGAAGTGCAAGTAAAACAATTCATTGGCGGAATCCAGGTTCCCCACTACAAGAGTTTCACTGAGCATAAGCCGACCAAAGAGGCGTCTCAGCCCAGGGAGATCATCATCCCACTGTCACAGCATACCGGTGCTCCCAATCAGCCGCTGGTAAAGGTGGGAGATCGGGTCAAGGCCGGGCAGATGATTGGTGCTACCGACAAGTTAGTGAGTGCTCCCGTGCATGCCAGCCTTTCAGGCACTGTCACCGCCATCGGGCCGCGGATGTGTTTCATTGGAGAGATGATCCAGAGCATTGTCATTGCCGTTGATGACAAGCAGGAGAAACCTGAATGGGCCGACATCGATGTGGACGGGGTCAGCAAGGAAGACGCGGTCAAGGCGGTCAGGGAAGCAGGAATCGTTGGCATGGGAGGGGCTGCCTTTCCTACCGCCGTCAAGCTGAGTCCTCCGCCTGGGAAGACCATTGATGCTCTGCTGATCAACGGCTGCGAGTGCGAGCCGTTTCTTACCAGTGACCACAGGTTGATGCTGGAGAGGCCGGTGGAGTTGCTTAAAGGGATCAAGCTGCTCATGAGAATGCTGGGAGTTGAGAATGCATACATCTGTATCGAGGGCAACAAGGATGACGCCATTGAAGCACTGAGGCAGAAGAATGATGATCCGAAGATTATCCTGATGAGGATGCCCACTAAGTATCCCCAGGGTTCTGAGAAGCACCTGGTCAAGGCGGTTCTCGATCGGGAGATCCCGTCGGGGGGGTTGCCCTTTGACGTAGGGGCGCTGATCCAGAACGTAGGAACCTGTGTTGCAGTTTACGAGGCGGTCAGGTACAAGAAGCCGCTCATAGATCGCATCGTTACTGTAACAGGGCAGAGCATAAAGGATCCGCAGAATCTGCTGGTGAAGATCGGCACGCCTCTAAGCCACCTGATTTTGGAGTGTGGTGGCATCACGTCGCATCCCGCCAAGGTCGTTGTGGGCGGACCGATGACAGGCAAAGCGCAGAAGACGCTGGATGTTCCTGTTGTCAAGGGCACGACCGGGATAGTCGTTCTGCCTCCCGAGCTTGCGCTGGAGGACATGGAGTATCTTGATTGCGTGCGTTGCTGCAAGTGTGTTGAGCATTGCCCTATGATGCTCTATCCGAACCAGATCAGCATCTTCTGCGAGGCAGGCATGATCAAGGAGGCGGATGAATGGAACACTATGGACTGCGTCGAGTGTGGAATCTGTTCATATGTGTGTCCGTCAAGCCGGCCCATAATCCGGCTGGTCCAGCGAACCAAGCCGCTGATCCAGGAGCTTCGAAGCAAGAAGAAATGACTGAGACCGGAAAAAGGAGGAATTGAGTCGTGAGTGCTAAAGATAAGCTTGTTTTCTCAGCGTCTCCACATCTGAAAGATAAGGGGACTGTGTCGACCGCCATGCGGGACGTGTTCATCGCTTTGCTGCCGATCACAGCGGCCGCCATATACTTTTTCCGGTGGTATGCTGTGTTCACCATCGCGGTGGCCCTCACAACTGCGGTACTGACCGAGCTTCTGTTCAGAAAGCTCATGAACAGGAAGCCGAGTTTGAGTGACTGGAGCGCCCTCGTGACGGGGCTGTTTGTTGCGCTTCTTTTCGCGGCGACCGCGTCGTGGTGGACGGTGGTGATTGCCACCTTCCTGGCCGTGGGTGTAGCCAAGGAGTTGATGGGAGGATTGGGCTGGAACCTTTTCAACCCGGCGCTTTTCGGCAGAGTTGCCGTGATCCTGCTAGCACCTGTTCTGGCTTATGTCAACGGCTGGCTCGCGCCGGCCAGCGTGAACCTGGGCCCGGTGGATTCGATAACCCAGGCCACGCCGCTCGCCATGCTGCATATGGATCCGACCGCTTTGCCTTCCATTGGCAGGCTATTCACAGGCTTTCCTGCTGGAGCCATGTCGGAATTGTCGCCTTTGCTGATTCTGATCGGTGCAGGGTATCTATTCTACAGAGGACACATCAGCTGGCGCATTCCTGCGACTATTCTGGGTACCGTCGTGGTTTTGACCGCGATCCTCGGGCAAAACCCTGTCTACCACCTCGTCACCGGTGGCATCATGATAGGGGCCTTCTTCATGGCTACTGACTGGGTGACGAGTCCCTTCACTGATAGAGGCAAGCTTATCTTCGGCATCGGCATAGGCGTTCTGATCGTCATCTTCAGGCTCGGGCTTCCGCCGACTGAGGGGGTTGCCTTCTCTATCCTGATAATGAACGCCTTCGTGCCCCTGATTGAGAGAAAGACGGCACGTCCGCAGTTCGGGCACATCAAGGCCGTGGCAGTGCCGATGGCGGAGACCAAATAGGCGGCTTGAAGCCAGTAGTGTTCAGATCACGCTGAGTGTGCTGTGAGTGGGTGGTCGTCCTATATGACGGCCAGGATGAGGAAGAAGACCAGAGACATGGAGATGATGAGCGCTCCCAGCGCAATGTCGTCGCCGTATTCTCTTATGCGTGGCAGGGGCTTCTCTACAAGAATCCGATAGGCACTCACGGCCTGGTTCTTGACAGCAACAAGCAGTTCATGTCCTGTCGTGATCAGGATACCGTTCGATGTGAAGTATGTCTGCGCAGATCGTTCGAGACCTAGAGTATATCGCTCTCTACATCTGTTGAAAACGGCTTCGGTCTGATAACAAGCATGTATGAATGCACAAGCACCCCGAGAATACAGGCGGTCAACGCTTAGCCAGCGTGGCAGCGGATAGTGAAACGGGTCCTGGTTTCTTCGGCTCTTCTTGATATAGGTTTTCAGAGTGACCACCAGAAACACGCCTATCCCCAGGGCAAGCGGCAAGAACACATCCTTGATGTTATACCATGTGTATATCTCAAGGTCGTATAAGTGGGCAACCGAATGAGGATCGAGTCCGCTGAATGTCTGTGTCACCGGTCCAATGATGTGATTCAGTACAAAACCGGGAGCCAGGCCCAGTAGAAGAACCCCGATGGCGAGTAGACCTGCGGCACCCATCATCCAGATCGGGGCCTCTTGAACACCATCTACATCATGTGCTGCGGATGTCGGAGCCCGACGGAAGAACACATAGTAAGTCATCTTGAGACCGTATACGATGGTGCCTGCAGCTATAACAGTAAACAGGACCTCTACCGCTTGTAGCCAGACTGCGTGAGAAGTTCCCGCAACCGCCAGGTACTGAGCTTCCACGACCGCATGGTGCAGCATTGACTTGGAGACAAAACCGTTGAAAGGAGGAATCCCCATCAGGCCCAGGACTGCAACGCACCAGATCAATGTGGTCACGGGCATCCTACGCCAGAGACCACCGAGACTAGACATGTGGGTTGTATGAGCGGAATAGAGAACCGACCCGGCTGTCATGAACAGACAGCTCTTGAAGAAGGCGTGACTCGTGATGTGATACAGGCTGGCTCCTAGCCCCATTGCACCCTCGTCTCCTAAGAACGCCAGACATCCTACACCGAGCAGAAGAAACCCCATCTGGCTTATACTCGAATACGCCAGCGTCCTCTTCATGTCATTCTGCCTTACGGCAAGTATCATGCCGATAAATGCTGTTACTATTGCTACAGCTATGAGGGCGAGCCCGAGCGACTGAGTGTTGGGAGGTGGAATGTAGAAGAAGCTGGTAACCGTCCTGATTATCCCGTATGCTCCAGCCTTGATCATGATACCTGATAACAGGGCACTCGCTGGAGAGGGTGCGACCGGATGGGCATCCGGCAGCCACACATGCAGCGGCACTATCCCTGCCTTGACTCCAAATCCCGCTATCATGCATGCCAGAGAAGCCACCTGCAATGGGCCTGTCAGGAGTATATCATCGGCGTAGGGACTGAAGCTTAGGGTTCCCGAGTGGTTGAGGTAGAGCAGTATGCCCATGAGCAGGCTGAGTCCGCCGGCTATTGCCATGTACATGTACTTGGTGGCAGCCTTTTTGGCCTCGTCGGTCCCGGAATGGACTACCAAGAGGTAGGCTACGAGACCCATTATCTCAAAGAAGACGAACAGACTGAGGAAATCCCCTGCCATGAAGACTCCCAGGATCGCAGCCTCGGCAACCATGAGTGTGGCGAAGAACCGTGTACGGTTCTGCTCGTGTTTCATATAGGCATGAGAGTGGCCAACTGCCACCATCCATAGCAGAGCGGCGATCATCGTGAACAGGGCTCCCATTGGATCCACTGCGAGAGTCAGGGAGAAGGCACCTGCCATATCGATGATGCCGAGATCAAGAACAAGTGTAGCTCCTCCCAGCACTGAGATGCCTATGAGCAGAACCACTCCGAAGGTCAGTACAGCTGCCAGAATGGCTGTCATGTTCCTGAGCCTCTCATTGCGACCCCCGATGGCGACGATAAGCACAGCTGCAGCTGCGGGGATCACAATGGCGGTCAGGGGAAGAACTGAAACAATGGCTGGCGCGACTTGCTCAATCGACAACGTCTTCTCCTATTTCAGGGAACCATACCCCCAACCACAATGCTGACAAGTGAAAGGGGAAAGCCCGGCAGGGTGACCCATATGCCGGCCAGTATCACCAGGGCAGCGAGGATCAGTGTCGGCCATAGCATTGTGAGGCTGACTTCGCTCCTGAGGTTTAAGTCCGTGTGTTCAACATCTGTCTCTGGCTTCTTGAAGAACGCCGTATATATGATAGGGAGATAGTAGGCCGCGCTCAAGAGCGCACTGAGAAGCAGCACCGCGATGAACACCGGCCTGTCGACCTGCAAGGCTCCGCTGCCCAGTAGCCACTTGGATATGAAGCCCACAGTGAGAGGAGTTCCCATCATGGCCAGCGAGCAGACAGAGAAGCAGATCATGGTGATAGGTATTCTGGATCCTATGCCGGCCATCTCGCTGATGTTGGTCTTGCCGGTCTTCTTCAGGATGATGCCGCTGCACATAAACAGGCAGCCCTTCATCAGGGCATGGTGTGCAAGGTGGATTATCCCTCCCAGGAGTCCGTGGTAACTGGCCAGAGCAATCCCCAGTAGTATATACGACACCTGGCCGACGCTTGAATAGGCGAGACGCCTCTTCAGGTTGTCCTGTGCGAGGGCACGCACCGATCCCAGCACTATGGTGATGCTGGCGAACACTGCAACGTAGATCCAGAGATTTAGGGCATGGAACTGATCCAACCCGTAGACGTTAAAGACAACCCTTATGATGCCGAAAGCCCCCGCCTTCAGAATCACTCCTGACAGGAGTGCGCTTGCCGGAGCGGGAGCGGCCGGATGTGCATCCGGAACCCATCCCTCCAGAGGTACGATAGCCGCCTTCACTCCAAAGCCGGCGAAGTAGGTCAGAAAGATGACTGTTAGCACAGTCTTCGAAGTTGCATCCAGACTCAGAGCGCCCAGCGATACGATGCTCAGGTCTCCGCCTCCCCAGAAGTAATGCATCAGGATGGCAAATAGGATTACCGCACCGGCAGGTATGGCATACTTAAGGTACTTGATGCCGGCGGCGCGCGCAGCGTCGGTGCCCTCATGGATGATCAAGGGGAAGGCGGCCAGCGTCATCAACTCGTAGAATATGAAATAGGTGAACATGTTATGTGAGAAGGCACAACCGATGAGGAATGAGTTACAGAGGGCCAGGAAACCGAAGTATCTGTCATCGTTGTGCTTGATATAACCCAGTGAGTATATGGTGGCCAGCAGCCAGAGAAAGGCCAGTGCCAGCCCGTAGTAATAGCCGAGTGCGTCCACTGTCAGGTGAATGCTCAAACCCTCGACTACCGGTATCAACTCTATTCCATAGACTTTGCCATCGAGAATGCCGGGCAAGAGCGATAGTACAGTGATGAATGTGGCCAGGCTCCCGGCGACATGAACGATTCGCTTGAGTCCCTGGCGGTGGCGTGGTATGAGCAGCAGCCCGATGAGAGAAGTCGTCGGCAGCAGAATCGCTATCAAGGGTTGCAGCGAATGTATCTCGTTGTTCATAAACTCCTTACTATCAGCCGCCCGCCAGCAGAACCCCCATGGCGTCCCTCAGGGGGGGCAGAATCCATGAAGAGGCAATGCCCAGAGCCATAGACGCTATAGCCAGAATCAGGGTAGCCCCTGCCATTGAAGGAGGTGCTTCGCCTGACACGTTCTGCCACGATTCGCCGGATGGCGGAAGGAAGAACATGTAATAGACCACCCTGAAGCAGTAGACTGCCGCCATGATGCTTCCCGCGAGCACCAGCGCCCCCAAGAAGGGATATCCGGCGTTCAGGCTACCTGTCACCAGGTACCACTTGCCGACAAAGCCGGCCGTCGGAGGTATCCCTACTATGGACAAAGAGGCCATGGCAAATGCTATGCATGTCAGCGGCATCTTCCGGTAGGCACCTTTGAGGTCCTCGATCTTCTGGTACCCCGACCGTGAGATGATGGAGCCGGCGCAGAGGAAGAAACAGGCCTTGGCGACTCCATGACCCATGATGTGGTACACACCACCGACAAGCGCGGTTACATCGGCAAGGCCGAATCCCAGTGTGATGTAACCGAGGTTCATGATCGTGCTGTAGGCGATCATGAGTTTCAGATCACTCTGCCTGATGGCCATGATCGCTCCGTAGATGATGGCAACTGCTGCCGCCCATACGAGGACGGTGGTAACCCAGCCTAAGGGCGATGGGAAGTGTGAGCCGTACACCGAGTATGTTACACGTATGATACCCACGATGCCCATCTTGACGATCAGCCCCGATAGCAGAGCGCTCACAGGAGAAGGCGCTTTGCTGTGGGCATCAGGAAGCCACATGTGTAGCGGGAAGACCGCTGCTTTCACTGCGAATCCTACGATGAGGAGGACGTATGATATGGTGATAACCCGACTGTAGTCCGATGACCCTACCAGTCCGGCCAGGTCAGCCATGTTCAGGCTACCCGTCACTGAGTACAGGAGGCTTATGGCCAGAAGCGCAAGCATTGCTGCGGGCACTGCCATAAGCATGTACTTGATGGCAGCTCTAATCGGTAGTCTGGTTCCCGGTATCGCTACCAGTGCGTAGGAGCATATCGCCATAAGCTCGAAGAAGACGAACATGTTGAATATGTCGCCGGTGGCGACGAAGCCCAGCATTGCGGCGCAGATGACCAGAAGAAGGGAGTAGTACACAGGTCGCTTCTCCTCCTGCATCTCCTCAGCATAGAAGAAGAAGGTCTTCCCGTCCGTCGCTGTGTCCGGTGCAATGTACTTCCTTGAATACACCGCGACGATCAGACAGATGGCTGATATGAGAACCATCATAAACGCTCCCAGGAGGTCGACTCTGAGTTCGATACCGAACGGGGGCTCCCATGAGCCGAGATGGTAGCTCAGATATCCAGATGCACGGACCTGTGGAACAAGCAGGGTGCTGAAGACTAAGGACACGGTCAGAACCAGGCCGGTCACAGGCATAGCCCAATTCTTCCGCCAGATCGATATGATAGGCACCAGAACCGCTGCCAGGAGCGGCGTCACTATTGCGTATATGGCGAGATGCTGGGACAACTCCACCTTATCGCTTCTCTTCCTTCACTTTGTCCATATCCACCGTTCCGTGGTGTTCGTAGAACTTCAGAGCCAGCGACAGAAACAGCGCCGTAGTACTCACTGCGATCACAATGGCTGTTAGTATCATGGCCTGAGGTAGCGGGTTGACCATCGGCGAGGGGGCGGCTCCGGGTATCACTATGGGAGCTACTCCCTCATCCAGGTACCCTACCGATACCAGGAAGAAGAACACCGAAACCTGCATGATCATGAGGCCGATTATCTTCTTTATCAGGTTGCTGCGGATGATGACCGTGTAGAACCCGATGCAGAATAGGATCATGGCCACTGCGTAGTTGATGTTGTCAGCCAGCATGCTCCACATCAAGTGTGTCCTCCTCCCTCATTAAGGCGAAAAGAATGGACGTGCATATTACTCCCACCTTGATCCCTATGCCGAACTGGAGTACGAGCAGCATGGTGGTTCGAAGGACGGACTGGCTGCCGGGGGTGAGAGCGGGTAGCATATAGGTCAGGAAAGCTGCCCCTCCGATCACTCCGACAGTGCCGACTATAAAGAAGGCGGAAATCGCAGTGCTCTCCAGGATGATCCTCACATGATGAGGCATCCTTCTCTGTGCTCGATGGAATCCGTAGGCTACAGAGGAGATCATGACGCCTGCTCCGATTGCGGCGCCTCCCTGGAATCCTCCGCCCGGCAGGTCTGTTCCATACAGGATGGTGTAGACGGAGAAGACGATTATCAATGGCATCAACAGGAGCACTGTGGTTCCGCTGATGAAGCTGAACCTGACTCCAGTCCGGTCTATGTAGGAACGGCTGATCCTCTTTCTCACGGTCCCTAGCACTGCGAATATGCCGGCAAGAGCCGCGCTGAATATCGATACCTCCACCATGGTGTCGTACCCGCGGTAGTTCAGTATGACGGCGGCAACCAGGTTGCCGGTGCCGGCCTCCTCCTCGCCCCGCTCATGATAGCGAGGGACGATGTGGCGGTTGGTGGGGTTGTCAGCATCTCCCATGGGCGGTAAGAGGGCCATGGTGTAGAGGAGCGCGGCGCCAAGTCCACCTATGAAGATCAGGGTTACGGCCTTCTTCATCCCTCCCTCCTCTGGGTCCTGAAGATAGTGACCACGAAGAACACCGTGGTCACTACTCCTACTGCCACCACTTCAGCAAGTGCCAGGTCCGGAGCACGAAGCATCACCCAGACAAGGCCCATGACCAGACTGAAAACCGAGAGCATCAGAACGGCAACCAGGAGGTTGCGGTGCAGGCATGCTGTCAGCGCCGTTACGATCAGCAAGACGAGAAGCACTATGTTAAGTGTCTGAAGCATTCTGCTCCTCTTCTTCTGCGGGTGGCCCGATGGTGATTCTCTCCTCGCTCATCTTCAGAGCCGAGCGGCCTATAGCGTGGCTGGAGGTAACGCTAGTCAGTACGAGCAGGAGTCCGATGGCGACAAGGCGAAGAATGTCGAGAGACCACCCTGTGTAGATCGCCACAGCCACGATTATGGATAGTGTTCCTATCGGATCGGACTTGCTGGTCAGGTGTAGTCGTGAGAGGGCATCTGGCAATCGGAATATCCCGACGGTCACCACAAGAAGGAAGAAGCACCCGATGAAGAGGAAGATCGCTGCGATAACATCAGCGATCACTGTCGTCGACCTCCCTGCCATAGGTTTCGAGATAGCGAGATACAAATATCATCACGATGAAGCTAACAAGCACGAACAGTATGGCTACATCCAGGTACATATAGCTGCTGTAGACGGAGGCTAGCAGTACAAGGATTGCCAGCATGCTGCTGCCCAGAACTCCGAGGGTGAGCAGCCGGTCCTGTACAGTGGGCCCCTTAACCATCCTGTACAGACATATGAAGGCATTAACGGCCACAAATACGGCTGCGCCCGCGAACAAGATGCTCAACTGATGATCTCCTGCACAGTTCTTTGGGCTCTCTGGCGAAAGAGGCGGAGAACGAGCCTTTCACAATGCCTTCGCTGCAACAGGCCGTTCCTGTGGGCAGGAGTCAGGCAGTGTACCAGGAGTTCGTTGTCTCGAGCGTCGACAGTAAGGGTTCCGGGCGTGACCGTGATCGAGTCGGCCAGAACGGTCTTCCTGAAGTCGCCACGCAACTCAGTCCCGACCCGCACTACTGCAGGATCGATCTCGAGACGTGGCTTCAGGAGTATGTATGCCAGGTTGATGTTGGCTTTGATTACCTCCCAGCCCAACAAGACAAGAAAGACGGGGAATCGTACCAGGAGAAACCCGAATGTTATGTCTCCGGGTAGCCTTGTGCGGAGAACAAGTCGGGCTGTGAGCGTGACCAGAAAACACACTATGACTCCCCGCAGGATATTGTCCCAGGACAGGGAGGCCGTGATGAGCAGCCAGAACACGAAGAAGACGACGAAAGACATGAAGTCCCTGCCGTGATCGCTGGCATTCCGGGAGCTCGTTGCGTTGCCTCTGTGTTCCATCGGTTCGGGGACGACTCGACGCTCAATATAACACAGCTATGTCGGTTTGAGAAGACTCTTCCGGAGTGAGGTGTCGCTCATC
>JAWOGR010000132.1:0-7369 GCA_046496625.1 Dehalococcoidia bacterium
AAAGCGAATCCAGGCACTGCCTCATCTGAACTACGTTGTTGCTCTTGAGGACGTATATGGGAATGCCCAGCGCTTCGGCATCGCGTATCTTCTGTGGCTTGCGCCGGTAGTAGCTCCGAGTAGTGAGAAGAAGGTCAGTGTGCCTGAGGTCATTGGCTACCTTCAGGGCCTTTCCCTGCTCTCTGGCCAACTGCTCCAATCGAGACCGGTTGGCACCGAAGAGGTAGAAGCGCAGCGGTTTCGTGTGCGGTTTCTCCTTCCTGCTCTCCATGCCAAAGGATGGTGTGATCACTTCTATTCTTATCTCTCCATCCTCATCCATCCATCGAATCTCAGTTCTGGCGGGTCGCCGGTGTAAGAGAGCGTCAACAGCCTCGGTGACATCGAGATGCACAGTCACTTTGTAGCGATCAACTATCTCCACCACCATGTCGAATGTGGGGGGAGCCTTTCGTTCCAGGACGGACTTCTGTGTTCGGCGTCGCTTGGCTTCTTCATCGCCCAGGGTAACCGTCTGGACGCCACCGATAAGGTCTGACAGTGTGGGGTTCATTACCAGATTCTCCAGAGTATTGCCATGCGCCGTTCCTACCAGTTGCACACCGCGCTCAGCGATGGTTCGAGCTGCCATGGCCTCAAGCTCGGTGCCTATCTCGTCGATGATGATCACCTCCGGCATGTGGTTTTCCACGGCCTCGATCATAACGGCATGTTGTTCGAGCGGGGTGGCTACCTGCATTCTCCGGGCGTGCCCTATGGCGGGATGAGGAATATCGCCGTCCCCGGCTATTTCATTGGATGTATCGATAACGATCACGCGGTTGTTGAGATCGTCGGCCAACACCCGGGCCACCTCCCGCAGCATGGTCGTCTTGCCTATGCCTGGCCGCCCCAAGAGCAGTACGCTCTTGCCCGACTCGATAAGGTCCTGGATCATCCTCATGGTGCCGAACACAGCTCTTCCCACCCTGCACGTCAGGCCGATTATGTGCCCGTTTCTGTTGCGTATGCCTGAGATGCGGTGGAGGGTGTGGTCGATGCCCGCGCGATTGTCGCCGCTGAACTGACCGATGCGCGACACTATGTAGTTGATGTCGGACTGGCTCACCTCCTGGGAGTTCAGGACCAGTTCCCTGTCCGGAAACCGGGCTTCCGGCAGGCGCCCTAGATCCAGAACTACCTCCAGGAGATCGCTATGGTCAGACTGCAGATAGAGTGGCTCACGTATGTGGGGGGGGAAGATGTCAAGCAGTGCATCCAGATCGTCGGTAACTACCCTTCGCATCCTGTGGAAGTACCTTGCTTAACCTCACCATCCTCTACTGGATAGCATTTCCTGCGCGGGGATGGATTTCACGTCCAGACCTGCCATTGCACTTCCCAGGTCTCTGGACGCCTCGGCGACGATGGCCGGGTCTTGATAGTGGGTGGTGGCCTTGACTATGGCCTGTGCTCGTGCGACGGGGTTGCTGGACTTGAAGATGCCCGAGCCGACAAATACACCTTCAGCCCCCAACTGCATCATCAGGGCGGCATCGGCAGGAGTGGCTATTCCGCCCGCGGCGAAGTTGACTACGGGCAACCTGCCTGTCCTGTGTACCTTTGTCACCATCTCGAGAGGAGCTCCGAGGGCCTTCGCCTCAGCGGCCAGCTCCTCTTTGGGCAAAGCCTTAAGTCTGCGAAGTCCATCCTGTACCGTGCGCATGTGCCTTACTGCTTCGATTATGTCGCCCGTCCCCGCTTCACCCTTAGTGCGAATCATAGCCGCGCCCTCGGCGATCCGGCGTAATGCCTCGCCCAGATCACGGCAGCCGCACACGAATGGAATCCCGAAATCGTGTTTCCAGACATGGTGTTTTTCATCTGCGGGAGTGAGCACTTCCGACTCGTCGATGAAATCGACACCCAGGGCCTGCAGCACCTGCGCTTCTGCGAAGTGACCGATCCGGCACTTGGCCATCACGGGAATGCTCACCACATCCATTATTGCCGCTATCACGGTTGGATCGGCCATGCGGGCGACTCCTCCGTCGGCGCGAATATCTGCAGGCACTCGCTCCAAAGCCATGACCGCGCACGCGCCGGCATCCTCGGCAATCCTCGCCTGCTCTGGAGTGACCACATCCATGATCACCCCGCCCTTCAGCATTCGGGCTAGTCCCGTCTTAACTCTCCAGGTGCCTTTCTCCATCAACCATCATTATAGCGCCACACAGTGTAGACCGCAACGTCAGGCGTGAGATCCTTCCAGAGGAGGGCATCTGCAGATATCAGGGCGACAACCCTGATCTGACCGAGTTCCTGGCACCCCAAGAGGTCGCGACCGGTGGTTCTGTGTGGGTGCGCATCGCGGATGATGAGTTGCGTGTACCGGTTGGATGATGGACATCATCTAGGTGGAGGCTGCTTGTCAACTGTCTGCTTCGGTCGCTCTTTGGTCTCCCGATCTCCTGTTCCGCGGCCGTCAACTCCTCTTCTAGGTCTTTCTTGCAGCCCTCCAGCGTCTCCAGATACTCGTTCTCGCCTGGCAAAGGTCTCAACCCCGGGAGCAGAAACCAATAGGCGGAAGACCGTAACAGAATCTCCAGGGTCTCCTACGCCACATGCCTGTTGACCTGCTGAATTGGCCGTCGCCTGGGGACACCGGGACGACGCGGATATCTGCTTGGTGTAGTGCCCACCTTACCAATGACTACCAGATAGCGCACATCGCTGAACTCGTCGAGTTCGATCCTCTTGATCTGCTCCAACTCGCCGCCCATAGCAGCAATGGCTGCTCTTGCTCTGTCTGTCTCAACATCGATCTCGCCCTTCTTCTGGGCGACAAACCTTCCTCCAACCCGGCAGAAGGGCAGAGTGAGTTCTGCCAGTGTGGGTAACAGGGCCAGCGCACGGGAGACGACCAGAGAGTATTGCTCACGGTGCCCCGGTAGCCGTGCTGCCTCCTCAGCTGTATGGTTGAGAACATCCGCACCCGCCAGTTGCAGTCCCTCGAGCAGACTGCGAAGGAAGGCGGTCTTCTTTGCCGTGGGTTCGACAAGTACCAGCCTTGGCTCGGGGAAGAGGATCTTGAGAGGAACTCCGGGGAAGCCGGCTCCCGTGCCTATGTCTATGATACTAAAGTCGGGACTCTCTAACTCTGTTCTGGAAAGAGCGATGGTCACCGTGAGCGAATCAAGGAAGTGCTTCACCTGTACCGACGGGTAATCGACTATCCTGGTGAGGTTGATCTTCTCGTTCCATTCGATCAGTTGTCTGTAATAGATCTCGAATCGGCGGATCTGGCTACTGCTAAGTGTTAGCCCGAGCTTGGCTGCCCCTTCTATGAGCTTCTCCATCGTAGTTCGAGCCCCCGGTGCCATAGTTGTGTGACAGGCAGATCGGGGTGCAAACAGGGAACTCCCCTATTCTAGCTTGACTCCCCTCCGAATGTCGATGATCTCTGCATGCAGCTCCGGTCTCTGTGTCTTGAGAGCGTGGATATAAGCCAGGCAGGGGCGTTCACTGTGTCTGGATGATTGTGGACCTCACGAGCCCTACCATTTGACAGATTTGTATGATAAATCGTATAATGCTGACAAAGCATATCAAGGAGGTAAGAGTGGAAAGAAGGACTGAGCATGTAATAGGCAGGTGTTTTGGCACTACTGCAGTGGGTCCTCGTGGGCAGGTGGTGATTCCGGTGGAAGCTCGAAAGGAGATTGACATAGACGCTGGCAGCAAGCTTTTGGTGTTCGGTCACTTCAAGGGGCAGGGTCTCATCTTTGTCAAGGTTGAGGTTGCCGAGGAGTTGCTGAACATCATGAGCAGCAAGCTCGATGAGGTAGCCATGGTAGTCAGGCAGAGCAAGGCTTCCGGTGTCGGCATGGACGATGAGGGTAGTCCGAGTGAATGATCTCGCCTGGTGTGCACAAGGGAATCTTCTCGATGAAAGCTGCGGGAGTGCTGCCGGAGGGGTTACTCGGCAGAGACAGGGGGGCTGAATGAACAAGAGAAAACGTTTGATACGCATAGTCGCAGTATCTCTGCTGTGTATAGGCGTGGCGTTGACGGTGGTCTTCGTGGATCGTGCCGCTCCCCGAGACGCTCCGCCGGAGACCGCTATCGTCTCCCGGGCCGACCTGATGATCACCGCTCCGGTGCGCGGGAATTTGGAGATTGCCAACAAGGCGTACCTGTCATTCGGCGTGACAGGTACGGTCAAAGAAGTACTGGTTGACAGAGGAGACACCGTAGAGAAGGACCAGGTGCTGGCCAGGCTCGACGCCCCATCTCTGGAAGCCGGAGTGGAGGTGGCTGAGCTTCAGGTGGAAATGGCGCGGCTACAGCTGAGAACGGCGCAGGAGCAATATGAGAAGGCGATAGAAGGCTGGGAGATGCCTGAAGGGTGGGAGTCCCTCGAGGAGCCGGTTGAGTTTCTGATGGGGTTGTTGGGGCCTGATGAGTCCGCCGCAAAGGCGAGTGTTGATATGGCGAGGCTGAATCTGAAGATCGCGGAGCAGAACCTTGATGTGGCGAAGCAAAACCTGAACATGACGGAAATCGTGGCCCCCTTTGATGGGGTGATAGCTGATGTCACTATAGCGGAAGGACAGGCGATGTCTGCGGCGACAATGGCCGCTCCGGCGATATCGCTGTTAGGGGCCGGCAACATTGAGATGCGTGGATTCATCGATGAACTGGACATCGCGATGGTTGAACTGGGCCAGAATGTGACTATCACACTGGATGCTCTGCCCGAGAAGGAATTGCAGGGTAAGGTAGCTTTCATTTCCCCGATGGGCACCATCCTGTTTGGAGTCGTGTCTTACGAGACGGTGATAGGCATCGAGGGCTCCCAAGAGGGGCTCAGAGATGGCATGAGTGCCACCGCCGACATCATCATCGAGCGTCGTCATAATGTGATACTGATACCGGATAGGGCGATCAGGGGTACCCGGGAAGCGCCGCTCGTTCATGTATACGCAGATGGCGAGGTCGAGGAACGGGCGGTGACTGTGGGTCTGTCCGATGGGATAAACACCGAGATACCGTCCGGACTGGAGGAGGGAGAACAGGTGGTGTTGCCTCCTCGCGGGACGCCATCCGGTGGTTTCTTCAGGAGATGAGCGAACTGATGCTGGAACTCAGTGACGTAACAAAAGTGTATTTGGCAGGACAGACTGAAGTACCTGCTCTGCGGGGTATCAGTTGCCGTATTGAGGACGGGGAGATGGTATCGATTACGGGGCCTTCAGGTTCGGGGAAGTCCACCCTCATGAACATCATCGGTTGTCTTGACACGCCTACTTCCGGGCAATACCTTCTTGCCGGGATCGCAGTGAGTGGCCTCAACGACGATCAACTGGCGGAGATAAGAAACCGGAAGATAGGGTTTGTCTTTCAAAGCTTCAATTTGCTGTCTCGAACATCAGCCTTGGCCAATGTGGAGCTACCGCTGGTGTACAGTGGGGCTGACAATCGCAAGCAGAGGGCAATGGAGGTCCTGGACCTGGTGGGGTTAGCGAGTCGTGTTACTCATAGACCAAGCGAGCTAAGCGGAGGAGAACAGCAGCGTGTGGCGATCGCGCGAGCCCTGGTGAACGACCCCTCGCTCATTCTGGCTGATGAACCTACCGGAAATCTCGATAGTAAGACCAGCGAAGAGATAATGACGCTGTTCAAGCAACTGCATGAAAGAGGCATGACTATCGTCCTGGTAACTCATGATCCGGAGGTTGCCTCTCGTACCCAGCGCACCATCAGAATCCGCGATGGGCAGATCGAGTGATGTGTTAGTGCAGGTAGCCGCTGCCATAATGATGAGGTAACAGATATGAAACTGCAGGACTGCATCGTCATCGCTATACGTGCTTTGCTCAGCAACAAACTGAGGTCGATTCTGACCATGCTGGGTATACTGATCGGGGTGGGCGCGGTTGTCTCCATAGTGTCTCTGGGGCAGGCGCAGGAGGCTGAGATGGAGGGTGCGTTCGCTGCGCTGGGCTCCAATCTCATATATGTGATGCCTCCTGATCTGGGCGGTTTTGGGGCGGCAGGCGTATCCGGCGGCGGAACTCTGACATGGGAAGACGCCGATGCCATTGCCAGGGACGCTCCATCAGTGGCGGGCGTGGCACCAGCGGCACAGCGATTCAACTCTCAGATCGCTGCGGGGAGAGAGAGGCTCCTGGGCATAGTCGCCGGGGTTACCCCGCCATATGAGTGGATCAACAACCTTGTTCTGGCCTCGGGCGAGTTCATGACCGAATACGATGATAGGGCGAGGTCAAGGGTTGTTGTGCTCGGCAGCGAAATGGCCAGGAGTTTGTTTGGAGAGAGGGATCCCACGGGACAGAGCATAACTATAGATGGGCGCAAGTTCGAGGTCATCGGAGTGCTCGAGATCAAGGGGGTTGGGTTCGGCAGCGAAGATCTAACTGCCTATATACCGCTGTCCACCTTCTACACCACCCTGGCCCCCGATCAGGTGACCAGCCGGGGGCACAGCGTCCAGGCGATCGCTATTCAGGCCAACAGCAATGAGATAGACACAGCGATTCAGGAGATCACCGGTATACTGCGGGAACGCCATCGCATCGGGGAGGGAGAGGAGGAAGGCTTCAGAGTCATCAGCATGGAAGCAATAGCTGGTATTGCCGGCGAGATGATGGGGCTGATCCAGTTGATCCTCGCGGCTATAGCGGCGATCTCGTTGCTTGTCGGCGGCATTGGAATCATGAACATAATGCTGGTTTCTGTGACGGAGCGGATTAGGGAGATCGGTTTGCGCAAGGCGGTCGGAGCCAGGCGGCGGGATATTCTGACTCAGTTTCTCACCGAGTCTGCTACTCTCAGCTTCTGTGGTGGTGCCTTGGGGGTGGGACTGTCATGGATTATCGTCCGGATTGCCTCGGACATGGCGACAAGAGCGGGATTCCCTATAAACGTCGTGCTTTCTTGGAGCGTCGTCGCGATTGCCCTGGGGATCGCGGTATTCATCGGGCTTGTCTCGGGCCTGTACCCAGCCGTGCGCGCTGCGCGACTCGATCCCATCCAGTCATTACGCCACGAGTAGGTTACCTGGCCTGAATAAGCGACAGAAACTCGGTGCGAGTCGCGACCCTGCTTCGGAATATGCCCCTCACCGACGAGGTGATAACCGATGAACCCGGCTTCTTTATCCCGCGCATAACCATGCACAGGTGCTCTGCCTGGATGACCACGGCGACTCCATCCGGTTGGAGTGAGTCAAACACGGCATCCGCTATCTGCTTGGTCATCCGTTCCTGAAGCTGGGGGCGCCTGGCACAGATCTCCACCACCCTGGCCAGCTTGCTCACCCCCACGACCTTGCCTCCACGGCTCGGTATATATCCCACATGGGCAA
>JAWOGR010000150.1:0-4909 GCA_046496625.1 Dehalococcoidia bacterium
CAACGACCGATGTCCCCATTAGTTAAGAAATGGACCGTCAAGAAGTCGGCAAGCTGGGAGAGCAGATAGCTCACAGATACCTGAAGAAGCGCGGCTATCGCATTCGCGAGAAGGGTTTCCGATGCCGTCATGGAGAGATTGACATAATCGCTCAGAAGAAGGACTGCATCGTCTTTGTCGAGGTTCGCGCAAGGACGGGGCTCGACTTCGGTACTCCCGAGGAATCGCTGACAAGGGCCAAGAAGAGAAGGCTCATCGCATCGGCCCTCACATACACCAGCACTCATCAGGATCTTCCGGCTCAGTGGCGCATTGATGTCGTAGCCATCGAACTCGATGATCAGGGCAGAACCAGGCGCATTGAGCTTATCGAGAACGCGGTCGAGCAGGACTGTACATCGATGGGTTAGCTACTGTATAGTATTGGGCCGTATGCTCAACGCAGGGAGTCCCGGCCGGGAGGACCAGAGAATGCCCCATATTCGCGCACTCGACAAGGACGCCCTTTACAGTGTGATGCTCCAGCAGATGTACAGCCTCAACTACATGTGGCTGAGGCTCGAGTTCTACATAGCGGAGAAGGCTCCCCGGGACTACCGCACTCACGAATACTACCAGCTCTACGAGGACTATGGTTCGCAAGAAGCCGGGCGACTGGCAAGGGCTCTAGGACTTCCGAAGCAGGACATGAAGGATCTGTCCGAATACCTCAGACACTCTCACTGGGCCATATTCGAGAACATCGAGATTCAAGAACTGACGCCGACCAGCTTCAGGATGCGCACGCTCGACTGTACAGCGCAGAAGGCAGCAAGGAAATGGGGAATGGAGCACTATGACTGCGGTGCCGGTGGCCTGCGTGTTCGCACGGGTTTCTTCAAAGAGCTTAGCTCTAAGACAAGGGTTCAAAGAATCTTCGCCCCGGGCGAGCACAGGCCGGAGGGTACACCTGCGAACGCGTCCTGCGAGTGGCTGATCTCGCTCGAGTAGAGAACCATCTGCTACAGACGGACGGGAAACGTCTTCACAACGCCAGACCGGTTCGGAAGCCCTCACTGACGGCGTCCAGAATCCTGCGCGGTTCGCTGGCATCACCGATGCAGTATAGCTCGGGCACCATCCCCTCCACGGCCTTGCACAGGCTCTTATCCGCCTTGTACCCGACCGCTACAACGACTGTATCTGCCTGTATGGTCGTTTTCTCACCTTCGGCTGTGATCACGCGAACGCCGTCCTCAACTATCTCCTCACAGGTAGTGCCGGTTAGCAGGGTCACCCCTCTACCCCTTAGTCCGTCGAGGAGGCGGCGCCGTGTCATAAAGAACATGTCATTGGCCATGCGCTTCAGCACCTCGATGATGGTCACCGTCCTTCCATTCTCCGCCAGATAATAACCGGTCTCGCAGCCGACCATTCCCCCGCCGATGATGACAACACTCTGTCCGACCTCTGTCTTTCCTGACAGCACATCCTGAGCCGTAGCTACGTTCTGTGCGTCGACTCCAGGTATGTCGGGCAGGGCAGGGGTGCCACCCGTGGCGATAACAACCACGTCCGGACTACTGCCGGAAACCATCCCTGCAGTCACATCCGTTCTTAGCTTCACTTCCACCCCCGCCTTGTCGAGCTGCCTGGCCAGGTAGTCCACCCACAGGAGGATGTCCGCCTTATGCGGAGGCAGAGCAGCGATGTTCAGCACTCCGCCCAGACGCGCCTGTCTCTCAAGGAGCGTGACCCTGTGACCCCTCTGTGCCGCCACGAGCGAAGCCTGCATCCCGGCCGGTCCGCCGCCGACCACAACGACCTTCTTCACATTCCCCGCAGGCTCGATCGCACAATCCCTCTCCCTGCCCATCGCCGGGTTGACAACACAGATCACGCCGTCGGGCGCCTGCCCCACAAGCAGCCGTTCGATACACTCCATGCAACCGATGCAGGGAGTCACATCATCGAGTCTTCCCCCGGCTGCCTTATCAGGCAGGCAAGGGTCGGCCATCAGCCGCCGACCTACGGCCACGAGATCGGCCTTGCCGTCTTCGATAACGCTCTCGCCAAGCTCCGGGTCGAGTCTGCCCACTGCGATCACGGGCACCCCGGCGATCTTCTTGACCCGTTCCGCAAGAGGGAGCAGCAGCCCCGGTTCGTCCGAAATCGGAGCGACGGTCATGTGAGAACCTGCACCAAATGCCGACACATGAATCGCCTGAGAGCCCGCCTCAACCAGCAGCGGCACCACTCGCTCGGTCTCCTCCATAGTCACCCCTTCTTCCACTCCCCACTCTCGGGCGTTAAGCCTCACCCAGACAGGATAGTCCGGGCCGACCGCCTTCCTGATAGCTCTAAGTATCTCGACGGGAAACGTCGCCTTGTTCTCAACGGAGCCGCCGTACTCGTCCTGACGCCGGTTAGTACCCGATGAAAGAAACGCGGCGACCAGATACTGGTGAGCACCGTGTATCTCCACACCGTCGAATCCGGCCTCCCCGGCACGTCTGGCGGCCGAGGCAAACCACTGTACCCGTTCGGCTATCTCCTCACGGCTAAGCTCATGTGGAGGCTTTCCCGAGATACCCATGAACCTGGACGGCACGACGACAGCGGACGGACCCACCTGGTCTACCTTACCATCCCTCTTCTCCCATGTGGAATGCATTATCTGAATGGCTACGGAAGCACCGTGTTCATGAACGGCATCCACCAGTCTCCTCCATCCCGTGATGAACCGATCGTCACCCAGAGTTGCCTGGCGGGGCATGGTGCACTGTAGACTCGGGGCGCTTCCCTCAACAATGATGAGGCCCACCCCACCTCTGGCCCTTGCCTCATAGTAATCCAGCATTCGCTGGCTGACGGCGCCATCCTCCTCCGCATAGCAGGTTCCTATTGGCGGCATTACTATTCGGTTCTTTACCTGCATTCGGCCTATACTCGTTGGCTCAAAAAGCTTCTCGAATCGAGTCTCGCTCATCGTTGATCTCTCCTCCTTGTCCGGAGCCACCCCGGGGTTTGCTCCGCCAAGTCTAGCACACAGGAAAGCTGCACACAGGGAGGGAGTCCCGCTCCCGACCGGGCGAGAACAGAGCACCATGATCGCCATATCGCAGATTCATGCCATTGTTCCGGAACACAGGAAGGGCGATTGAGGCCGGCAACTCACCAGTCACAGGTCTGCAAACACCTGTGGGGCGATATCCTTAACTATCTGCCGTATCTCATCGGCGACAGCCCGGAACTCGGGAAGGGCTCGCTTCGATGTGCGCAGCTTGATGATGTGGCGGATCTCGCGGAAATTCCAGGTGCAGATTATCTGGGTTTCACAGGCGTTGGGAAGAACATAGCGGGCGATCTCGGCCTTGACTCCCTCCTGTAGCAGGTTATCGTAGGCCTGCCAGGAGGCATTCATCGCCTCCTGGAACCGCTGATGGGCAGCCTCGTTGTTCTTGATCTCTGGTGGCTCGACATAACGTGATTCGGTTTCCTTGACATAACGCTGGCTTCTCTGACTGTAACTCGCCAGTCTATGGCGGACGAGTTCATGGGTCAGAACCCGGCTGGCGCGGATGTAGAAAGTGGCGCAGGCATGCTCAACCATCGACTCGTGTCCGATCTCTAGCCACTTCTCGATACGATCGGGCGTAGTGCCCGTCCTGTCCTGTGTATCCCAGCAGAGCCTGCCTGCAGTCTCAATGATCTTCTCGGCATCAGGCGTGACGGCGAGCAGTCTCACTTCTACGTCGTATCTATCCGTCATCGCCTGTATAACGTCTCCCGGGTTCTATCTGGCGTCCCTGGAGGGATTCGAACCCCCGACCCGCTGCTTAGAAGGCAGCCGCTCTATCCACTGAGCTACAGGGACGACGGTGCAAAGTATAACATGATGGGAATCTGATGATAAGAAAAGGAGGTGTTAGTCTTTCGCCGCCGTAGCCTCCGCACCGGACTTCCTGTCTCCGTCTCCCCTTGAGTCGGTCACATAGAAGCCCGGCCCTTTGAATAGAATCGGGACAGGGCAGAAGATGCGACGGGAGACACCCTTGCACTGCGGACAATCGGCTATGGGTTGATCATTGAAGCTCTGTCTCAACTCGAACAGCAGTTCGCAGTCCAGGCATCTGTATTGATAAGTAGGCATTCGCGTGCTCCTTCACTCTACTATAGGTGTGGTCTGCATTTCCGGGCTCTATTCCCCTGACGCCTTCTCTTCAGCGGTCTGCTCCTCCGATGCCTGTTGTTCAGAATCCTCTGGCTCAGGTAAACTAGACTCGGAGACCTTCTCCTCCGTCGCTACGACCTCTAAGGCTTCCTCCTCTATTGTTGAGATCCCAGAAACCGATGTGTCCAAGACCTGCTCGTCCGAGACCGCGACCTCCACCTTGCTCTCTCTCGGCACAAACTCTCCGTCGATATTTACGTTCCCTATTTCAAACGCCGGCCGGTGTGCCTGCAGTACGTGTTCATCCCAGCAGTATGCGTGCACAAACGCACCACACGAGCAGTTGAAGGCGACCCTGTCGAAAAGCAGCGGATTCCCACATAGGGTACAGTTCATCTACCTACCTCCTGTATCTAGCACTCTCTTTATACAAGTGCTAATTATAGCGTGCTATCAGGGTTTCATCAAGCTCCCGGCTTGGGAACCAGACTCAACCGGAACTCGTGGTTCCTGGATGCATACATCCGCGTTAGGACCGTCAGTTGAGATTACGCAACCTCGGTACAAGTGCCAGGGTCACGACCGACAAGAAGACGAGACCCATGGCGAAGCCTCCGATCACCCACTGCACCGGTATCACCTCCGATAGCAGAGCGGCACCAAATCCACCGAAACCTATCAGTCCGACCTCCATCATGAAGATGCTCATCACCCTTGCCCGGTACTCGTCGAGAGAGTAGTCCTGGAGTACGGTTG
>JAWOGR010000046.1:0-8479 GCA_046496625.1 Dehalococcoidia bacterium
CCGCTCTGTCAACTGCCCAGTACACACCCGGTTAGCCTGCGATACACTTCCCTATACTTATTCGACGTGTCGTCGATCACCTCCTGCGGCAGCATGGGTGCCGGAGGCTTCCTGTCCCATCCTGAACGCGCGAGCCAGTCGCGAACGGGCTGTTTGTCGAAGCTGGGCTGAGAACGTCCGACCTCATACTGCCTCGCCTCCCAGAAGCGGCTGGAGTCCGGCGTCAGTAGCTCATCGATGAGGGCCATCTGACCATCGATGAAGCCGAACTCGAACTTGGTATCGGCGATTATGATGCCCCTCTCTCTGGCGTATTCTCGAGCATAGCGATAGAGCAGCAGGCTCTTCTCCTCGAGTTCGCCGAAAATGCTCTCTACGCCGAGTTCCAGAATATCCTGCTCGGTCAGAAGGCGATCATGCTCCGTATCGCTCTTGGTGGTCGGGGTGAAGATAGGCCGGGGAAACTCCTGGCTCTCCTTCATCCCCGAAGGAAGCCTGATCTCGCCCACTCCGCCGGTCGACCTGTACTCCTCCCAGGCTGAACCGGACAGATAGCCCCTGACCACGGACTCGACGGGGACACGCTCGGCCCTGGCCACCAGCATGGAGCGGCCGATTAGATAATCGGGCAACTCGCACTCGCCCCCCGACATGCCCTTTGCGGCTCTCTGAATCTCTCCGTCCAGATCGGAGCTTTCGACGACCTTAACCATGTGATTGGGCACGATGTGGCTCGTCTTCTCAAACCAGAATGCGGCAAGCCTAGTCAGAACCTCACCTTTGCCTGGTATGCCGCAGGGAAGAACCACGTCGAAAGCAGAGATGCGATCGGTGGAGACTATCAGAAGTTTGTCGCCCAAGTCGTAGACATCTCTCACTTTGCCACGCCGGAATACGGGCAGAGGCAGATCTGCCTTCATCAAGGCTGTCGGGTTGCTACTCATCGTTACCTCCTATACCACGGTCATTATGTCGGCACGAGTCGAGCGGATCTCGGCCTCACGGCAAACAGAACACAACAACCGCATCCGGACAAGCCGGCCACTACGGTTCGATACCACACAGGCGCCTCGCATTGTCCTTCATCCTCTCAACGTCGGTCTGCCTGGCTATCATTATCCTCTGCGCCATCGGCGATCCGGCACCGTGCATGGATTCTGCAAGATAGCATGCCGCCCCGGCACCCATGGTCAGATTCTCGATCAGCCTCAGTATGCGAATACGGTTCTCAACCGGAATGCCATCAACCCCCTTCATGTACCTGGCGATATGCTTGCCGATGCGGGGATGATCGAGGTCTGCCTCCGAGGGCATAGTAGCTATGACACCCCCGGCGATGTCCTGCGCCAGCCTGGCTATGTCGTAGGGGAACCTCGTCACGTTAAGCTTGGATACGTTGGCCCTCAGGGCATCCACGAAGAAGGTCCCCGAGGCCTGCCTCTGTCCTTCGTAGGCACAGGCAAGGCTGCACGACATCATGGTTTCGTTGAGGTGGATCATGTCGACTATCTTCTCTTTGATGTGGGAGGCCCTGGCGGTCCCCTGGTACTCGGCAACCAGCTGGCTGGCTCCGATCAGGACATCGCCCATACCTGACTTACAGGCATAGCTCTGGCGGTGATATGCGGCAAACTTCTCCACCAGGTCGCCGGCGAACTCATGTTCTCTATACATGAAGACCCGTTCCCATGGAACGAACACGTCGTCGAAGACAACCATACACTCCTGCCCACCGTAGAGGGTGTTACCGACATCCAGGTTGGGACTCTCTATTTTCCTTGTATCGCAAGGTTGCCTCCCGTATATGTAGATGATACCTTCGGTATCGCCCGGCAACGCGAAGGAGATGGCATAGTCCCTGTCCTCTTCGCGCATCGCCCTTGTCGGCATGCATATGATCTCGTGAGAGTTCACCGATCCCGTCTGGTGCATCTTGCACCCGCGGACGACGATGCCGTCCGGCTTCTCACTTACAACGTGCAGGTACTGATCGGGATCAGCCTGGTCAGACGGATGGCGACTCCTATCGCCCTTGGAATCGGTCATGGCACCATTGCAGACCAGGTCCTCATCCTGCACGTATCTCAGATATGCCAGGAATCGCCTGTTGTATTCGGTCCCGTGCTTTTCGTCTATGTCGTGGGTAACCATCGACAGCGCGTTCAAAGCGTCCATGCCCACACAACGCTGGAAGCACGATCCCGTATAGGCACCCAGCACCCTGCCCATCTTCGACTTACTGACCAGGTCTTCCGTGCTCTGATGAATGTGGGTGAAACGGTTGATCTTCTTCCCCGTCAGGTGGGAGGTTGCCGTCATCAGTTCCCGGTACTGCGGGAACTGCGACTCTTCGGCAAGCTCATACGTGGCAGCCACGCAGTTCATGGCGGGCCTGATCATGGGATTATCAACATGGTCGGCGATTCTCTCCCCAAACATGTACAACTCAAAGCGCATCTGCCTCATGCTGTCGATGTATTCTTGTGCCGTCTTCATAGTTCTTGTTTCTGCGATCGTGGTCAAGCAATGCCCAGGCGTTCGAAGACGGTGTCCACGTGCTTCAGGTAGTGGTCGTAGTCGAAAAGAGACTTCAATTCATCTCCCGTCAACCTGTCTGTGACCCGCTTATCGGCCTGTAGCAGGGCCAGGAAGCTCTTCTCCCCCTGCCATGCTTCCATTGCGCTATCCTGCACCATTTTGTAGGCCTCCTCGCGTGTCAGCCCCTTGTTTATCAGCGCCAGGAGCACCCTCTGGGAGAAGACCAGTCCCCGGGTGATCTCGATGTTCCTGCGCATGTTCTCCGGATAGACCTTCAGCCCCTTGATCACCGGGGTGAATATCGACAGCATATAGTCGAGGGCCAGGCAGGAGTCGGGCAGGATGATCCGCTCTGCAGACGAGTGGCTGATGTCCCGCTCATGCCAGAGGGCGATGTTCTCCATGGAGACCAGCGCATTACCTCTCACTAGCCGGGCCAGTCCGCAAACGCGCTCGGAGAGCTCCGGATTTCTCTTATGGGGCATTGCCGACGAGCCGGTCTGGCCTTCTCCAAAGGGCTCCTCAACCTCGCGGACCTCCGTGCGCTGAAGGCCCCTGATCTCAGTGGCGAACTTCTCCAGTGAACTGGCGATTATGGCCAGAGTGGTCATAAACTGGGCGTGGCGGTCACGCTGGACTATCTGGTTAGATATGGGGGCCGGGGCAAGTCCCAGCCGGCCACAGGCTAACTCCTCGATCCGCGGAGGCACAGTGGCATAAGTGCCGACCGCTCCCGATATCTTACCCACTGAGACGGCCTTCTTCGCCTCGGCCAGTCTCGCGGCATTACGTTTCATCTCTTCGGTCCACAGCGCCATCTTCAGGCCAAGAGTGGTGGGCTCGGCATGAACGCCGTGGGTGCGCCCCATCATCATGGTGCGCTTGTGTTCGACAGCCCTGTCCTTGAGGACAGATATCAACTCAGCCACTCCTTCAGCGAGGATATCCGCCGCCTCTCCCATCTGCAGGCCCAGGGCGGTGTCCCAGACATCTGAAGAAGTAAGCCCGAGGTGTATAAAGCGTGACTCTTCGCCCAGGCTCTCGGCCACCGAGCTCAGAAAGGCAGTCATGTCATGGCGGGTCACCTCGAGGAAGGCTCCTATGCGCTCCAGGTTGTAGTTTGCCTTCCTAATCCCGGGGATGGCTTCTTGAGGGATCTCACCCAGTTCGGCCCAGGCTTCGCAGACGGCTATCTCTACCTTGAGCCACTGGTCGAACTTGTTCTCCTCGGACCAGACTCGCTTCATTCGGGGCCTGGAGTACCTCTCGATCATACTACCCCCTCGCCAGCTCCTGCTTGTATTTGCGGCAGGCCTCTCGTATCTCCCTGTGCTCCAGACCGAGAATCTGGGCAGCGAGCAGAGCGGCATTCTTGGCCCCGCTGGCCCCGATCCCCGTACAGGCGACCGGGACCCCGCCGGGCATCTGTGCTATGGAGAACAGGGCATCGACGCCCTTGAGATCGCTGGTCGGCAGCGGGAC
Organism: Dehalococcoidia bacterium; assembly: GCA_046496625.1. Classification (GTDB taxonomy): domain Bacteria; phylum Chloroflexota; class Dehalococcoidia; order GIF9; family AB-539-J10; genus RBG-13-51-36. The sequence continues at coordinate 4,021 of JAWOGR010000046.1, forward strand.
ACCGATCACCGGCAGGTTGGTCCAGCTGGCCAGCACGCCGGGAAGGTGGGCGGCGTAGCCTGCTCCGGCCATGAGCACCTTGAGCCCCCTCTTCTCTGCCTCCATTCCGTACTCCCTGGCCCTGTCCGGATTTCTGTGGGCTGAGATAACCGAAAACTCATACTCGATGCCCAGATCCTTCAGCATGTCCAGAGCCGGCTGTATCAGTTCGGTGTCCCTCTTGCTTCCTATGACTACTCCTACTAACGCCATCTGCTTCACTCCTTAATCATATTCCGGAGCCCGACCGTATCACGAACCGCTCAGGCCCACGATGCCTCGCTCAGCGGCTAGAGTCTATACCACCTGTCTCTCTCAAGGCAATGTCCCTGCGATAGTAGCATCCCTCAAAGGATATGCGACGGATGTTGTCGTAGGCCCTCTCCCTCGCTTCAGCCATGTCATTGCCGGCGGCTACCACGGTAAGTACCCGCCCCCCGTCGGTGAGGACTGTGCCACCACTGCCCTCCCTGGTACCGGCCTGGAAGACCAGGACATCCTTATCTACGCTGTCCAACCCGTGTATGGGGAATCCGGTCTTGTAGCTGCCGGGATAACCGCCCGAGGCCATGACCACTCCGACGCAGGCCTGTGAACTCCATTCTATGTTCACCCGATCCAGCCTTCCCTCGACCACCGCAGTAAGCACCTCGACCAGGTCGGTCCTCAAGAGAGGCAGAACCACCTGGGTCTCCGGGTCGCCGAAGCGGGCGTTGAACTCCAGGACCCGGGGCTCACCCCTGCTTATCATCAGGCCGGCATAGAGAGCCCCTCTGTAGGTGGTGCCTTCGGCGGCCATGGCCTTCACCGCGGACAGAAGAACCTCCCCCGTCACCTTCTCCGTCATTGCCTCGGAGAAGAAGCCCGGAGGACTGTAGCTTCCCATGCCGCCCGTGTTGGGACCGACGTCGTTGTCCCCGATCTTCTTGTAGTCACAGGCAGGAACCATCGGCGACACCGTCCTGCCGTCGGAGAAAGCGATTAAGCTCACCTCGCGACCCTCGAGGAACTCAGCGATCACCACCCTGTCCCCGGCGGCGCCAAAAACCCCCTTCTCCATCATGTCTGCCAGGGCTTTGTCGGCCTCTTCGAGGGAACCGGCTATAATGACGCCCTTGCCGGCCGCCAGTCCGTCGGCTGCGATCACAATGGGCATCTTCTGCTCTCGCAGGTACTCGCGGGCCTTCTGGTGGGACGAGAAAACTGTCCCCTCGGGACAGGGTATGCCGTATCTCTCCATCAGGTCCCGGGCGAAGACTTTGCTCGATTCTATGCGGGCAGCGGCTCTGGTCGGGCCGAAGACGGGGAGGCCCAGCGTATCGAAGTGATCCACTATGCCGGCAGCCAGCGGGGCCTCGGGACCGACCACAACAAGGTCGATGCCCTTCTCCCGGGCCACCCGGCCCATAGCTTCAACATCGGTGGGGCGCACATCCAGGTTCTCCGCTATCGCCGAGGTGCCGGCATTGCCCGGGGCGACGAAGACCTTCTCTGCCCTGGGGCTCTGCGCGATCTTCCACGTCAGGGTGTGCTCTCTGCCGCCGCTACCGATGACCAGTATTCTCAAGTCTCACCCCCTGTGCATATCATCACGGGCACCCGGCCTCACCATTCCGGGCAGACCAACCGGTTCTCTTTTGCACGACAGTGCCTCCGGCACTGATGGGTACGGTGATCTGCCTCCCCGGCAGTTCGGGGTGCCTGTGGTAGAATCGTGAACCGCGCGAATGGTACAGATACCACACGGCCCGGAGCATCGCCTTCTCCAGCTGCCTGCCGGTTAGCCCGGGCCCTCCCGGGCCCACGAATAGCTTCTGACCAGGTCACCCGCCGATGACCCTACAGGATCTTCCTGAGCTTCTCCGCCTGAACAGGGTCCAGGTTCTGGATCACCTTGAGAAGCTGTGCAACGTGCTCCTTTTCCTGCTCGATTATCTGCTCCACGGTGGAGGCGGCCGCTTCATCCTCCAGGTACAAGACATGCTCCTCGTACTGGTTGATGGCCTGCAACTCGCTTGACAGCACGTCGCGAAGCATTTCCAGGTCGTCCTGTATGTCCAGTTGCTCGTCGCTGATCTCTTCGTAAGAATCGCTCATCCTTGTTCCTCCTTCTTAGCTTGCTCCTCTGTGCAGATAGCCCGACTCGATCTCAGCAGTCCGGCAAGGGTTATTCCCATTCGATTGTCGCCGGGGGTTTGCTGGTGATGTCATAAACCACCCTGTTGACATTGGGCACCTCGTTGATCATGCGGTCGGATATCCTGGCAAGAAGGTCATGGGGCAGACGCGCCCAGTCGGCGGTCATGGCATCATCGCTGGTTATCGCCCTGACCGCCATAAGGTACCCGTAGGTTCTGTAGTCGCCCATGACGCCGACGCTCTTCACATCGGTGAGGACTGCGAAGCTCTGCCATAGCTGGCGATAGAGCTTGGCGTTCTTTATCTCGTTCATCAGAATCGAGTCGGCAGCCCGCAGTATCTCCAGTTTCTCCCGGGTCACCTCGCCAATGATGCGAATGGACAGGCCCGGTCCGGGAAACGGTTGCCGCCAGATCATGTCCTCGGGCAGTCCCAGGGTCAGCCCCACCTCCCGGACCTCATCCTTGAACAGGTATCTCAGCGGCTCGATGAGGGTGAAGATCATCTTGGCCGGCAGTCCCCCGACATTATGATGGCTCTTAATCTTGACAGCAGCCTTGGTCTCCGTCGACGTGCTCTCTATGACGTCGGGATAGAGGGTGCCCTGGGCCAGGAAATCGATCTTACCAAGTTTGGTCGCTTCCTCCTCGAAGATACGGATGAACTCGGTTCCTACGTGGAGGCGCTTCTGCTCGGGGTCGGTGACTCCCTTGAGTCTCTCCAGAAACCGGTCGGCCGCGTCTATGTACACGACATCCACTTTGAGGTTGCGCTTAAACGTATTCAGCACCCTCTCCGGTTCGTCACGGCGCAGCAACCCGTTGTTTATGAATATGCAGGTCAGCTTGTTGCCGATGGCGCGATCGATCAGGGTAGCGGCCACCGCCGAGTCGACTCCTCCGGAAAGGGCGCACACGACCCTGCCGTCGCCCACCTTCTCCCTGATCTTGTCCACGCTCTCAGATATGAAGTTGGCAGGTGTCCAGTTGCCCTTGCACCCACAGATATTGAGCACGAAGTTCCGGAATATGGTCTTCCCTTCGGCCGTGTGAGCTACTTCAGGATGGAACTGCAGGCCGTATATGCTACCATCGTTGCCTACGACGGCATACGGCGAGTTCTCACTGTAGGCCAGAACCCTGAAGCCCGACGGCATCTCCGTTATCTGGTCGCCATGGCTCATCCACACAGGCAGCGATGAAGGAAGGCCGGCAAAGAGAGGACAATCCTCATCGCTCAGATGCAGTATGGTATGTCCATACTCGTGCTTTGCCCCGCGATCCACGCGGCCGCCCAGATGATGAGCAATGGCCAGCATCCCGTAGCAGATACCCATCACAGGCACGTGAGTCTCGTAGATGTAGGGCAGGGGCAGGGGAGCTCCGGGGTCGTAGACGCTGGCCGGACCTCCCGAGAGGATGAACCCCCGCGGGTTAAGGGGGGCTATCTTCTCCCAGGGCGTATCATAGGGCAGAACCTCGCAGTAGACCTGGCACTCCCGGACCCGTCTGGCGATGAGCATGCTGTACTGGGAGCCGAAGTCGAGCACCACTATGGTCTCGCGCTCGCCCGGGGGCAGCTTGGGCTCAACTACGGACTGCTCACCGTGCAACTCCCTGGCCAACTCCAGGTAGGTGGAGACTTCTATGTCGTCGCTGGCGGCTATTCTGTAGGTTTCGGGCTTTTTCTCGCTGTCGGATTTGCGGCGGGGCATGCAGTTAGCTTATCATCGTTTCGGCCCATTATCAAGCTGTTCTCGTTCGTGAATCGCGACTTCCTGCGGTACGGCGAGATTGCTTCGTCCCGATTACATCGGGACTCGCAAAGGCGGAGAAGGAGACACCACCCGACTTCAAGTCGGTCATCACTCAAAGACATAGAAGCCGCGATCGGCTGGTGGCGACTTCATCGAGAGGAGGAGCATACCTGACGCTGCGGGTGCCGTGTTATACTTAGTCACAAGCCATGGACGCTATGCGGCGACAGATCGAGCGCGGGATCGAAGTCCTCAGGAACGGCGGGGTGATCGCCTATCCCACCGATACGGTATACGTCTTGGGGGCCGACGCCTTCAACGAGGGGGCCGGGGACAGGATATATGACATAAAAGGACGCCCCAGACACCGGCAGTTTCCTCTGCTTATCGCCGATATGGAGTCGCTGGCCGTGCTGGCCGCCGGAGTTCCCGGGATGGCCACCTTCATGGCCGCACGTTTCTGGCCCGGCGGGTTGACAATGGTCCTGCCCGCAGCGGCGTCGCTGCCCGTACATCTGGGCACCG
>JAWOGR010000004.1:0-3819 GCA_046496625.1 Dehalococcoidia bacterium
CCGCAGAAGAGAATGCGAAAAGAACAGGACATCATGGGCAGGCTATTGTCCGAGAACTGTCATCCCGTTTCCATCTCGCAGCGCGACATCGATGCCTACTATAACGGTGTCTGCAACAATACCATCTGGCCACTCTTTCACTACTTCCCTCTCTATGCAGAATTCAGGGAGGATTCCTGGGAGGCCTATAAGCGAGTGAACACAGCCTTCGCTAACGTGGTGACAGGCATCGCCAAACCCGATGACATCATCTGGGTACACGACTATCACCTTATGCTCCTCCCCGGGCTCTTGAGAGAGAGGCTGCCAAAGGCAACAGTCGGGTTCTTCCTCCACATTCCATTTCCGTCCTTCGAGATATTCCGTCTGCTGCCATCGCGGGAGGAGATCCTCGAGGGCCTTCTGGGCTCAGACCTGGTGGGTTTTCATACATACGACTACACCCGGCACTTCCTTGACAGCGTACACAGGTTCTTGGGGTATGAGTCGGCGATGGGACAGGTAACCGTGTCGGGCCGGACGGTAAGAGCCGATACGTTCCCAATGGGCATAAGCCATGAGCATTTCGCCGGCGCCGCTGAGGACTCGAGGACACAGGCTGAGAGAAGGAGGATGGGCAAGAAGTTGGGTGACTGCAGGGTTATTCTTGCTGTGGACCGCCTGGATTACACCAAGGGTATCCCCGAGCGGCTTCAGGCTTACGGCGCATTCTTGAGCCGGAATCCCAAGTACAGGGGAAAGGTGGTCTTCGTCCTCCTTGTTGTCCCCTCGCGAACAAGAGTCGAGCATTACGTGCAGCTAAAGAGGGAGCTTGATGGCCTTGTCGGCGAGATAAACGGCAGACACGGAACCATAGGCTGGGTTCCAATCTGGTACCTGTATCGCTCTCTGCCGTTTCACTCCCTCACCGCTCTCTATAGCCTCGCCGATGTCGCCCTCATTACCCCCTTAAGGGACGGGATGAACCTCGTAGCAAAGGAGTACGTGACAACGAGGACTGACGGGAAGGGAGTTCTGATACTCAGTGAAACCGCGGGAGCTGCTCAGGAACTGGGAGAGGCGATAATCGTCAATGCGAACAACCGGGAGGAGATAATCCGCGCACTGGAACAGGCCCTGGAAATGTCAGAAGAGGAGCAGGTGAAGCGAAACACGACGATGCAAAAGCGTCTGAGCCGCTATAACGTGGTCCGTTGGGCCGATGAGTTCATGGAACGATTGAGCCAGACTAAGAAGCTTCAGAGCGAAATGGCAGCGAAGTCGATGACTCCTGAGATTCACAGCCGCTTAATGAACGACTTCGCGAACAGTCAGAGAACGCTGCTTCTTCTGGACTATGATGGCACATTGATTCCGTTTTCACCCAGGCCTGAAGAGTCGAAGCCGGATGCCAGACTCAAGAGCGTGCTCAGAAAACTAGCCGGCAATACTCGAAACGAGATAGTGATCATAAGCGGACGCGACAGAAACACTCTGGAGACGTGGTTTGGCGGTCTCAGAGTGGCCTTGGTCGCCGAGCACGGAGTATGGGTAAAGAGAAAGGATGGACACTGGGAGACTATCGACATCCTGACAAGCGAATGGAAGAAAGAGATACTTCCTATGCTCGAACTATGGGTGGACCGGACACCGGGCTCATTCATAGAAGAGAAGGAGTTCTCGCTCGTCTGGCACTATAGAAAGGCGGATCCCAGACTGGGTGAGCTTAGAGCAAGAGAGCTTACAAACAGCCTCTCAAATGCCATAGCCGGCCTCGGCATTCAGATACTGGAGGGAAGCAAGGTGGTGGAGGTGAAGAATGCCGGCATTAACAAAGGCCGGGCGGCTCTCACCTGGACCGCTGCGGCGGATTGGGACCTCATACTGGCGATGGGCGACGACTTGACGGATGAGGATACCTTCAGGGTGCTCCCTCCAACCGCGTGGTCGATCAAGGTGGGTGTTGGTACCTCCGCAGCAGCGTTCAACATCGGCTCCCCGGAAGATGCGATCTCCCTGCTAACGAAGCTGGCCGGAGCGCGGTGAGCCGCCGCCTCTCAACCGCCTGTCTTCGCTGACGGCTTATCGAGCCTATCGCAACAGACAAGGCTCCCGCAATACCATCAATCAACTAGAAGAGCTGTGGTCGTTGCCGCTTGCTCAGATTGAACCAGGGGTGAAAACTGACTATGCACTCTGAACTCACGTCTTTGCTGACGGCCCCTGTCATCACCATGCTGATCGCCATGAGATGATCCCCGATACGGTCGGGAAGCAGGAAGTTCCGCCTCACATACTCCCTGCCCCTGTTCCCCATAGCAGTGGCAGCCTTCTCCTTATCCAGCAGGTACATGACCTTCTGCGCCGTCTTGTAGGGTGTCTCATAGAAGTACCCTGTATCGCCCTCACGAATCTGGAGAGGTATTGCCCCGACGTTGGCGCCTATCACCGGCTTGCCCTTCCACAGCGCCTCGGTGATCACCAGCCCGAAGCCCTCTCTGGTCGACGGCTGCATAATCACCCTGGCCGCCCGCTGGAGTGCATTCACCTCCCTCCAGTTCTCCAACCGATCCTCCAGCGACAGGTTCAGCACATGAACGTCGTCATCCTTCTCCGTATGCTCATGAACACGGGCCAGCACCCTCTCGCCCTCCGGATCATCCGAGGCAAAGCCTCCTGCCAGTACCAGCTGGCACTTCCTTCCTTTCCTCACGCGCCGGTAGGTGGCGATAGTCCTGTCAATACCTTTCCACGGATCGAATCTCCCGATCTGAGCGATGATGGGCACCCTGCTGTCTATCTGGTACTTATTGAGAACCCTGTCAATCTCCTCCTGGCTGAGCTCTCTGTTCTTCTCAGAGAGCGGGTCGATAAAAGGCGGTATTATGAACTTGGGCAATGGCCACCAGGAGATAATGTACTGAGCGGCGGAGAAAGTGGCTGCATCGTACTGCCTGGCCCAACCGGTCAGGAACTCCCACAGGCCGGAATTACTCTCCACGCTCGCCTCATCGATGTGTATGTGACATCTCCAGAGCCAGGTTTGACCGGGCCGTCTCAGATAGTGACTCAGGCCGACCGGCTGGGGATCATGTACCTCGACGATATCCGGACTATAGTCAATGAGGTTGTTTCTGGCAGACTCCTCGATAGTGGAGATATAGGTCTGCCGCTGTTCGTGACTGAATACACCCCTCTTGCCCTGAAGCAGATTATGGAGCTCCTTTGTGCCCTCGTAATACTCTTTGGAACCCTGTATGATCTTCCAGTCGGTCTCCAGTCCCAGCGCGTTCATAAACGGTATCGCGCTGTAAAGCATCTCAGCGACACCTCCGCCCTGAGCGGTAGCGTTGAGCGCAAGTTTGCGTAGACCCTTCACCCGTTCGGCGATCTTCTGCAAGCGCTCTATCCGCTCCTCTCCAACAATAGGAACATATGCCTCCAGGGGAGACGCAGAGAACGGGCAGAAGTTCTTCCTTCTGCTGTAGACCGTTCCGTCCGGCAGAACCAAGGAGTTACCTTTCTCCGTCATTGAAACCATCGCCTCCCGCTCAAAAACAAGCGTACCCGGGGTACAACATCAAACGCCTGATTCTACACGTTCGCAGCACCACCTGACAACCCACGGATTCACTGATTCCACCGATAGCCAACGCCCATCAACCTTCACTTTATTAATTTTTCCCCGAAATTTTCTCAAAAATAGGCCTCCAGGGGATTGACAAAGTTAATGTGGCAGTTTATAATACATTAAGATAGTTAATACACAGCTTGAGTTCGACGAAAGAAGGAGGAAAACAGAATGGCAGACATCAAGAAGAACCTGAAGACCCGGGGCAG
>JAWOGR010000075.1:0-5113 GCA_046496625.1 Dehalococcoidia bacterium
GCCGAAGGGTGTGGGCGCGCTGTATGTCAGGAAGGGCACCAGGCTGGCGTCGCTACTGCACGGAGGCGGACAGGAGAGAAAGCGGCGGGCGGGCACCGAGAACGTTCCCGGCATCGTGGGCTTTGGAAGGGCGGTGGAGATCGCGGCAGGAGAGATCGACGAAGAGTCAGAGCGACTGAGCGACCTGCGCGACAGGTTGGTCAAGGGTCTCGGGGAACGGATCGGCGACATCCGCCTGAACGGGCATCCTTATAGAAGATTGCCCAACAACGTGAACGTGAGCATTGGATACGCCGAGGGCGAGGCCATGCTCCTCAATCTTGATCTGGAGGGTATATGTGTCTCCACGGGCTCGGCCTGCAGTTCGGGAAGCCTGGAGGCTTCGCACGCTCTCCTGGCGCTGGGGCTTTCGCCGGTGCAAGCCCATTCCTCGCTCCGGTTCAGCCTTGGGTACGGGAGCACCGGGGAAGACGTCGAGCGAGTTCTTGAGGTCTTGCCCGGCATAGTCAAGAGGTTGAGGGCTATGTCCCCCATGTTGAAGAGCAACAACTAGTGTCTGTGTTGCATTTTAGGAGGTAACAGCCATGTTCGACAATTGTCCGGGAGCGGCCCACATACGAACGCCGACAATCATAGTCAAGAAGTGCCCTGAATGCGACAACGAGGTGGAGATCTTCTCCAACGAGATGCTTACCAAGTGTACCAGGTGCGGCTTCACCATCTACAGTGACCTGGAAAGCTGTGTGCAATGGTGCAAATACGCAGTTGAGTGTGTGGGAGAAGAGATGTATCAGAAGCTGAAGAAGAAGAGGATCGCATTTGTCTGTGTCGGGAACTCATGCCGGAGCCAGATGGCGGAGGCGGTGGCAAAGAAGATGAGCGAAAGGCCCAACCTCGAGTTCATCAGTATGGGGACCGACCCGGCAGACAAAGTGGCCCCCGAAGCAATACAGGTGCTGAAGGAAGACGGCATCTTCTGGCGCGGCAAACCCAAAGACATACAGAGCAAAGAACCGATCGACATAGCGGTGAGCATGGGCTGTGATGTCGGCTGTCCTGTGATCCCTGGTGCCAGGAGGATAGAGTGGGACATTCCCGACCCCAAGGGAAAGGGCATAGAAGCATACCGCGAGACACTGGCTATCATTAAAGAGAAGGTCGCTGAGTTGCTGAAGGAGGTTGATTGAATGGCACGTGTAAGACGAAAGATGATCAAGATCGATGAGGACAAGTGCGATGGATGCGGGCTGTGCATTCCCGCATGCCCGGAAGGAGCGCTTCAGATCATCGACGGGAAGGCCAGGCTGGTGACCGAGAGCTTCTGCGACGGACTCGGGGCGTGCCTGGGAGACTGTCCACGCGGGGCTCTGACAGTAGAGGAGAGGGAAGTCGAGGAATACGACGAGGAGGGCGTTATCGGCCATATCAAAGAGAACTCGCCTGAACTCCTGGAGAAGCACCTGTCTCACCTGAGAGAGCATGCCGATGAGCTTCCCCAACACCATTCTCATGCCGGCATAAGCTCATGTCCCTCCGCCCGGATGTTGCAGTGGGAGAAGAAGGATGAGTCCGTGCAGGGAGTGGATAGGGTCGGTTCCGAGCTAGGTCAGTGGCCGATACAGCTTCATCTGGTGCCCCCGCATGCGCCGTATTTCCGGAATGCGGACCTGATGCTGGTGGCGGATTGCGTTCCCTTCGCATATGGCGACTTTCACAGGGGTTTCCTGCGCGGGAAAGCCGTCGCCATAGGTTGTCCGAAGCTGGATGATCTCAACGCTTACATCGACAAGGTTGCCGAGATCCTGCGGGTTGCTGACGTCAAGAGCCTGAAGGTCGTGCACATGGAGGTGCCCTGCTGTCACGGGCTTGTACACATCGCCCGGGAGGCCCTGAAGAAGGCAGGCAAGGACATCCCCCTCGAGCTTGTCAAGGTCGGGATAAAGGGTGAAGTCCTGGAGACAGATGTCTAGAAAGCTGGCAGAGAGAAGAGGAGTGATGGGGCAACAGAGGTAGTTACGGCTGCATATGGATGGATTGTCTCTGGGGATCGCGTTCGGCAGTGGAGTGCTATCTTTTCTATCTCCCTGCGTGCTGCCGTTGGCGCTCGTATACATTGTCAACCTGGCGGGTTCTTCGGCGCTGACGTCTGATGTCAACCGGAGGTATACGACTCTCCACGCTGTAAGTTTCGTTGCGGGCTTTTCACTGGTCTTTGCCGGGTTGGGAGCTGCAGCCGGGCTTGTAGGAGCGGTTGTTCCTACGGACCTGCTGTTCAAGATAGCAGGCAGTGCGCTGGTTGTCTTCGGGCTGTGGTTGCTCGCCGCCCGCAGGATATCATGGCTCAACTATGAGATGAGGTTGAAGAGCTCTTTCGGCAAGACCTCGGGATACCTCAGGTCGCTGGGATTGGGAGCGGCCTTTGCGCTGGGGTGGACGCCATGTGTGGGGCCGATACTGGCCGGCATTCTGACCCTGGCTTCCAGTGCCGAGACGGCATGGCAGGGAAGCTACCTGCTGCTAGCTTACTCTATGGGTCTGGGGCTGCCCTTCATCGCAATCGGGCTGGCAATGGGTTCAGCGGCTCCCGTCCTCTCATGGCTCAGCCGGCGGGCCGGCGCGGTCTCAGTTGTGGCCGGGATTCTGCTCATCGTGGTGGGAATCGGACTGCTAACCGGCACCCTTAACCGTCTGATCTCGTCACTGATAGTGTAATGGAGGGTATGATGCGCAGACGGAAGACAGTACGGTGGGTGGTGGTAGTGGTGATGGTTGTGGCTGTGGTGGCTATAGTGGGATTCAGGTGTACGGGAGGGGATCCGCCGGTTCAGGCTGATATAACCTTCACGATAGCTCTGGATACGCGACAGGTCACAGGAAGTGCTTACGGTGTAAGGTATCTTCCTGCTACCGTGCTCATCGATCAAGACGGTATCATAAGGGATATCAAGGTAGGCGCCTTTCGAAGCAAGCAAGATATCGTCGACTGGCTGGACGAGTTCGTTGCGCGTGAAGCAACAGACTCTGTTGAGGGGGTAGGTCCCGTCATCGGACATATGGCTCCCGATTTCTCACTACCTACACTGGAGGGAGGGACGGTAGAGTTGCGCGAGTTGAGAGGCAGATGGGTGGTGGTTAACTTCTGGGCTACCTGGTGCCGCTTCTGCGTGGTACAGCAGCCCCATCTGCAGGCGGCTTTCGAAGAGAAGGGTGCGGAGGTTGAGTTTATCGGCATCAACCTGGGCGAAAGTGAACAGAAGGTGAGGGAGCATATCAAGGGGTAGAAGCGTCAGCTTCGCTCTCAGTATTTGGATATGGATGTAAGGAGTTAGAACATGAGCGGTGCGTCTTCGGTGTATAGCGAGAAGGTGATGGATCACTTCAGGAATCCCCGGAATGTCGGGGAGTTAGAGAACCCCGACGGGGTTGGACGTGCGGGGAACCCCATATGCGGGGACGTCATGGAGATGCAGATCAGGGTACAGAACGGCATCATCGCAGATGCGAAGTTCAGGACCTTCGGCTGCGGGGCGGCCATTGCCACCAGCTCTATGGCCACCGAAATGGTTAAGGGTAAGAGCCTGGAAGAAGCGCTGACCATCTCTAACAGGGCGGTGGCTGAAGCACTGGACGGCCTGCCGGCGGCCAAGATGCACTGCTCGTCGCTGGCTGAAGATGCGCTGAAAGCAGCCATCGCCGACTACAGATCGAAGAACGCATAGAGAGTTGAACAGACAGGAGTTTAGCAGTCGGTTTCAGGTCTCGCTCCAGTAGTCCGGGCCGGTCCCACATACTTGTATCTTAGCGTCGAGGACCGGTCTCCCTGATCACGGGTGACCGACCGGAGTAGTACAACCGTTGAGAACCATGAACAGAGTACTGGTGGCCATGAGTGGCGGTGTGGACTCATCCGTTGCCGCCGCGCATCTCAAACAGCAGGGGCATACGGTGATCGGAGTGACCATGAGGACATGGGATGGAGAGGCATGCCCTGCCCAAACAGGGTTCCGTGGGTGCTACGGACCGGATGAAGAGAGGGACATAGAAGATGCCCGCAGGGTCGCGGACGTCCTGGACATCCCCTTCCACATCCTGGATCTGCGGAGCGAGTACAGGTCGCAGGTCCTCGACTACTCTCGCGGGGAGTATCTGTCCGGCAGGACTCCCAGTCCTTGTGTTAGATGCAATCGCGAGGTTAAGTTCGAAGCTATCGGCAGGAAAGCCCGAGACTGCGGGATCGGATTCGACCTCTTCGCCACCGGTCACTATGCTCGCGTTGAGCATGATGACACGAGCCACCGTTACCTGTTGAGAAAGGCCAGGGACCTGCGGAAGGACCAGTCCTACTTCCTCTTCTCGCTGTCTCAGGAGCAACTCGGTTGCTGTCTTTTCCCCCTGGGCAACCGCACCAAGCAGGAGGTAAAGCAGATAGCTTCGGATTTAGGACTGGGTATCAACGGCAAGCCCGAAAGCCAGGACTTCATCTCCGGCGGCTATTCCTTTCTCGTTAAGGATTCGGCACAACCGGGGCCGATACTAGACGGTGAAGGGAGACTACTCGGGCAGCACAGGGGAATCTCGTATTACACCATAGGACAGAGAAGAGGACTTGGTATCGCGTCTCAAGAGCCACTGTATGTTATCCATATTGATGCAGAACGGAACGCTGTCATAGTGGGCGGGAAAGACGAACTGTACAGCGATGAGCTTACGGCCTCGGAGTTGAACTGGATTGTGCAGAGGCCGGGTGGGCCAATATGTGCGAAGGCCAGGATAAGATATCGTCATAGCGAGGCGGAGGCCATGATAGTGCCGCTGGATGGAGACAGGGTGTCTGTGAGGTTCAAGGAACCCCAGATGGCTGTTACTCCCGGCCAGGCGGTGGTCTTCTATGAAGATGATCTGGTGCTGGGAGGCGGGACCATAGAAGGCAGAAACAGGTGAGTGGTTTGGCGAAGATTCCGCGGCCGTGTCTCTTCTGAAGCGGATCCGCGGTGAAGAGAACTAAGGAGGTACATTATGGAAGACAAAGATGTCAAGGGAGCGGTGAGGGGGAGGTACGGCCGAATGGCCGAGCAGGAGCGGGAGTGCTGTTCAGGCTGCGGATGCGGGGCCG
>JAWOGR010000024.1:0-3631 GCA_046496625.1 Dehalococcoidia bacterium
GCCCCCACCGAGATTGCTTTATCCCGGTAGGTAGGGACCTGCAGTGACAGAGGAGGAGCATTTCATTGCGGGGCAATCTCGTTGACTGAATGGGAACTCATTCCAGGGGCAGGTTATCTATGAGCCGAGCATTGCCTATCCGAACTGCCAGCGAGGCTAGGGCCGGGCGGTCGATGAGGCTGAGTTCCTCCAGTGTCACGGCATCTGCAACGCTGACGTAGTCGATGTGTGCCAGCGGTGCCTTTTCGATGAGCAGGGTCATCCGTCGGCGGATCTCGTCGGCATCGGATGTCCCCTCACCGCGCAGGCGGCGTGCCAGAGTGAGAGCGCTGAACAATATGGTCGCGGCGTGGCGCTCCTCCGGGTTGAGATAGACATTGCGGCTGCTCATAGCCAGGCCGTCGCTCTCCCTTACGGTGGGAACGGCTACGATCTCGATGTTCATGTTTAGGTCGGTCGCCATGCGTTTGATGACCAGGAGCTGCTGGGCATCTTTCTGTCCGAAGTACGCCCGGGACGGCCGGACGATGTTGAAGAGCCTGGCCACTATAGTGGCAACCCCTCTGAAGTGGCCGGGGCGGGATGCGCCCTCGAGCCGCCCGGTTATCCCCTCAACCTCGATCCAGGTGCTGAACCCGGGAGGGTACATCTCGGCATCGGAGGGAACGAAGACTATGTCCGCCTTCTCTCTCTGTAACAGCTCGAGGTCACGCTCAAGATCACGGGGATAGCGGGCCAGGTCGTCTCCGTGACCGAACTGTGTCGGATTGACGTAGATGCTGGCGACGACGGTCGAGTTCCCGATCCTGGCCTGCCGTACCAGCGCGAGGTGCCCTTCATGAAGATAGCCCATAGTGGGAACGAAGCCCACCGTGCCGCTGAATCGATGTCTCAGCGCCCTCATTTCGTCGATTGTCTCTGCTATCTGCATCGTAGATCACGCAGAGTGAGATTCTTCACTTCGTTCAGAATGACATAGGGTGCGAGAAAGACATAAGGTGTTGGTTAATGACATGAGGCGACGCAGAATGATCGAGGGTGGGGCTGCGCAAAGAACGCGGGTCAGGTCCGAAGCGGATGCATCACAATGATTGAAGCTGAGCAATGGCCTTCACCGCTGCGTATAGCTAGCTTTCTGACTCCAGTTGTTTGATGATGCTCTCATCCATCGTGTAGCTATGTTCGTCGGTGGGGAAGGTAAGGGACTTGACCTCCGACATGTAGCTGGCGACAGCGTCTCTTATCTCGCCGGCCAGCCTGGCGTACTGGCGGGCATGTTTGGGCACGAAGTCGGTGTAGAGGCCGAGTATGTCGCTGATAACCTGGACCTGCCCGTCACACCCCGATCCGGCACCGATGCCGATCGTGGGGATGCTTAGCTTGCGGGTAATCAACCCGGAGAGAGGCGACGGAGTGCACTCCAGAACTATGGCGAAGGCGCCCGCCTCTTCCAGGATCAGGGCATCGTTGAGCAGCCTTAGTGCTTCCGTCTCCACCTTGCCCTGTGCCTTGAATCCTCCCAGTTGATGAATGGACTGCGGGGTGAGCCCGATGTGTCCCATGACCGGAATTCCGCATTTGACCAGGCGGCTTACCTGTTCGGCGACGACCTCGCCGCCCTCCAGCTTCACCGCCTGCGCTCCTCCCTCCTGGATGAACCTCGTCGCATTATATAGAGCATTGGAGAGGCTGATCTGGTAGGTCATGAAGGGCATGTCGCCTACGACGAGGGCCTTCCTGGCACCTCTGACCACGGCTTTTGTGTGATGAAGCATATCCTCCATAGTCACGGGGATTGTCGAATCGTAACCCAGCATCACCATTCCCAGACTGTCGCCGACCAGTATCAGGGGAATGCCCGCTTCATCAACCATCCTAGCCGTAACATAGTCGTAGGCGGTAAGCATAGGAATCTGCTCTTTCCTCTGCTTCATCTGCTTTATGTCGGTGATAGTAACTCGCATCACCCCTCCTTTGTCTCAGTTGCGAAATGCAGGCGTGCGGGGTCCTCTCTTCACAACTTTTCGCTATGGCTTGTTCGGGCAAGTGCAGCCACAGGCGATGGCTCAATGACTCTGTTCTGTCTGTCTACGAGTACTATGGCTGGCTTGACGTGCATCGCTTCATCGTCGGGAACGGTGGAGTAGGAGACGATGATGACCAGGTCGCCCTTCATGGCCAGTCTGGCCGCCGCTCCGTTGATACCGATGACCCCTGAATCCCGCTCACCTTCGATGGCGTAGGTGCTGAATCTGGCTCCGTTGTTGATGTTCAGAACATCCACCTGTTCAAAGGGCAGAATATCGGCGGCCTCCATCAGAGACCTGTCGATACTGATGCTACCCTCGTAGTCCAGATCGACCTCGGTAACCACGGCCCGATGGATCTTGCTCTTGAGCATTGTTCTCATTTGCTGTCTCCTCTCCGTTTCAGATGTAATTCGGTCTCCCGCTGATATTCGGAAGCTAGCACTGTCGAGGCACAGGAAGGTCACTCCTGCGCAGTCTTCGTGGACTCTCCTTAACTGTAGGGCTGGATCCTCCTCGATCAACCGGTTCCTCATCAGAATCCCGGTCAGCACCGGATCCATAGCTCTGGAGCAACGCCTTCATCTCCTGTGCCTTGTCGTCACCAATCTTGCCTTTGGCCAGGGCAATGGGAATAGTCTGTAGTCCCAGCTCCCTGTAGACTGTGAGCAGGGAGTGGTCCCTGGCCTGCAGGGCGTTCAGATGCCGCTGAATCGTATCGATGTCCCCCCGGGCAACAGGCCCGGTAAGACACCCGGGCAATCCGACAGTGCGGATGTTGTTTACCGTGCCCTGTAACAAGGGCAGCAGGGCTCTGGTCGCGTCTCTTGGGGACACCCCGAAATCGCGCCACAAGTCGAGAGCCAGCTTCATCTGGGTCACCATGTAATTGCACGCGATAACGGCTGCCGCGTGATACAGCACCTTGTCCCCCGGCTTGAGCCGCACGGAACTCCCGTTCAACAAAACCGTTAGCTGCTTTAGCGTTGAAAGAAGGGGCTCTTCGGCTTCCAGCGCGAAGGTAGAGCCAGGCAAGTTCTGTATGGCCTGGTCGACGTTGGCAAAGGTCTGCAGCGGATGAAAGGAGCCGACTGCTGCTCCCTGTTGGCACGCGTGTTCGAGGATATCCACCGAGTGGGCTCCGCTGCAATGAACGACGCTCTGCCCCGGGTGCCATCTGATATCACGGCATACAGTGGTTATAACGTCGTCGGGGGTGGTTATGAAGATCAGATAGCATGTATCGGCGACCTCCTGCGATGTGTGACAGACGTGGCAATCCGGCACCAGCCGGGCCAGCTTCTGAGCTGAGGACTGGGTGCGACTGTAGACAGCCGCCACAGGCCACCTCTTTTGCGAGAGCCTTACTGCCAGGGCCGTTCCCGTGGTTCCGGCACCGATGAAGCCTGTCTTCAGCATCTGCTCACATTTGCTGCTGTCAGCTTGGCTGAACTCCACAGGGGCGACTTATGACCAGGAACGAGGAATCCTCCCGGACTTGCCGAGAGGGTTTACAGAGGAACCCTTTTCGTCCGTCTCGGTCATTGCCGATCCAAGCGGAGTTTTCAGCTATCTGGTCTTCCTGCTCACCGCCCTAAGGTCGG
>JAWOGR010000038.1:0-5938 GCA_046496625.1 Dehalococcoidia bacterium
AGGAACTGGCAGCCTTTTCCCTTCGAGCCTGCGTCGATCAACGCCGTCTTCCTGACTCATGCCCACCTCGACCATTGCGGACTCCTGCCGAAGCTGGTGCGCGACGGTTTCAGCGGTAAGATATACTGCACCCGGGCGACCGCAGAGATAGCCCAGATCATCCTGCTCGACTCAGCATATCTGCAGGAGGAGGACACCAGGTTCAAGGCAGAGCGCCACAAGAGGGAAGGTCGACGCGGCCCCTATCCTGAGATACCTCTCTATACCGTGAAGGATGCCGAGGCGGTCAGGTCTCACTTCTCAGCAGTCGAGTATCTCACCTGTGCTACGGTCGATGATAGCGTCGACGGCTGCTACGATGAAGCAGGCCATGTCCTGGGTGCAGCGGTCGTAGCTATCAGGATACGGAAGAACGGCACTGAGCACCGGGTCGTCTTCTCCGGAGACATCGGCGAGCCCGATCGGCCTATCATCAACGACCCTGCGATCCTTGCTGAGGCGGAGTACTTGACGGTGGAGTCCACCTATGGCAACCGCAGCCGGGAGGAACTGGGGAGCGTTGATATTCAGAAGCAGCTTCGAGAGTGTATCAACAGGACTGCAAAGGATGGAGGCAATATCGTTATCCCCAGCTTCGCTCTGGAGCGCAGCCAGGAACTGCTCTATCATCTGAACGAGCTGTTCTTACGCAAAGAGATCCCTCCTCTGAAGGTCTTCCTCGACAGTCCTATGGCAATACGAATCACAGAGGTGTTCAAGCGTCACGCCTCACTCTTTGACGACGAGATGATGAAGCGTCTGCGACATGGCGATCCGTTCTTCAGTTTCGACAACCTGGTAGTGGTGCAGAGCACGGAGGAGTCCAAGGCCATCAAGGATGTGAAGGAAAGCATCATCATCATTGCCGGCAGCGGCATGATAACAGGCGGTCGCATCAAGCATCATGTGGTGAACAACATCACCAGACCGGAAAGCACGATTCTGTTCATCGGATACCAGGCCGAAGCAACCCCCGGAAGAATACTGCTTGACGGCGCCAAGGAGTTCCGCCTGCTGGGAACAATGCATGAGGTCAGGGCAAACATCGAGAAGATCGATGGCTTCTCCGCTCACGTTGACCGTGACGGACTGCTTGCCTGGCTATCTAACGTCCGTGTACCGCCCCGTGGTGTGTTTGTCACTCACGGGGAAGAGAAGGCGGCGGTCAGTTTTGCGCAGTTTCTCAGGGAGAAGACCGGGTGGCCGGTAAAGGCCCCCAGATACAGAGAGACAGTGAAGCTTCTGTGATCGGCACGGACATGTGCGCCGGCGATGACCTGATCGTGCGTTGAAATATCGCTGCGAAAGTCATACAATCATCAGAACACTGTTCCGCAAAGGAGGCTAGTAGCATGGCAGAGTCAGAAAGGCGCTCGCACCGCCCCCGGATCGTCTCCGCAGGTTGGATAGGGCCCATATGGTTCATGGGGTGGCTCTTCACGGTAGGCTATGCCAACCTGGTGTGGTGGCAGATAATACTGGGCCTGGTGGTCTGGCCATACTTCCTGGGTCTGGCAGTGGGCTGACCGTACAAGGATGATGCAGTTGACCTGCGAGTCGGATCAGCGGCCGCACGCGAGGGGGTTTGTATGTCAAAGGAAGAACAACCAGGTAAGAGGGCGACTGCCGACAGCTTCGCCGAGATGCTCCGGGCTTTTGGCGAGGCTGTTGGTGAACTATTCGACGATCCTGAGTTGCACAGGAGCGCCAGGGACTTCGCCGACAGCGCCGTTCACTCAGCCAGGACGATGGCGCGAAGATTCAGTGACGAGGATGTGAAGGCCAGATTCAGGGACGTGGGCAAGGCGGCTGAGGAGTTCGGCAGGAGCGTGGCCGACCGCTTCAGTGACGAGAAACAGGAGTAAGCTCACGTTCATGCGCTCGCCTGGAACCTTCGAGTTACGTCCCGGTGCCCGTAGAATGTGACTTGCACTACATCGATGTGAGTTTGCCATGCCACGTAGAAGAAGACGGGTTTCATTCCATATAGGTGAGGTAGCCCGGGTGGTGGGAGCTTCCCGGAATCAGCTTGCCTACTGGGACAAGACAGGGATGGTCCGCCCGAGCATAAGAAGCGCACACGGAAGGGGATCACGTCGTCTGTACTCCGTGGAGGACATCTTCGAGTTGAAGATACTGGTGAAGCTCCTCGACAGTTCGCTTCCCCTGCAGCGAATACGTTCCAGCTTCAGCTTCATTCGCGGTCAATCAAGGTCGTTGTCCTCCTTTGTGGTATTCACGGACGGCAAGACGGTCTATTTCTATGAGGACTACAATGTTCTCGTAGACACACTGAAGAAGGGGCAGACTGTTCTGAGGGTCGCCGTCCAGGATCTCATAGAGGATGTTCAGCACAAGTTGACCGATAGCGGTTGAGTCACAAGAGAGCACACGACATCCACAGTACGAAATAGAGCGGCAACACCAACGTAACTGGCAAAGGAGGAAGACATGACGGGCAAGAAGCACTTCACTACGGAGGAATCGAAGAGAATAGGAGAGGCGCTGGGCATCGACTGGAGCAAGTTCGACGTCGAGCAGTACCGGATGGGCCTTGATGTTGAGCTGGAACACGGCAAGGTGGATCCACACACCAATGTCACCGACGATGACCCTATGATGACGGGCAAGATAGCCCTGGCCCACCTCAACGAGTTCGCCGACTACTACACGCGACTAGACAAGATGGAGAGGGAGGCCGAAGGAAGGCTATAGGAGCTCGGTGGCAGCGGGTGGATTTGAACCACCGACCAAAGGCTTATGAGTCCTCTGCTCTACCACTGAGCTACGCTGCCGCTCGGATAGTCTAGCATCGACGGCAAGAGTCGGTCAATCAGGGTTTGCGATGACTGGCCTTGACAGCATGAGCAGTGATATAGTACAAGTTAGAATCGTGCAAGAGCCGCCATGCCACACAGGTGGCAGCAGAATCACACAAGACGGTCGTTGATAATCTCGGATCATACGGAGATGCGGTCAGAGATATGATTGATGCATAGGCCCGATGCTTGCGGCCATGAAAGGAGTCAAGGCATGAACGAAAGCGAGATCTTTGAGCAACTCAAGAGGCTGATCGTTGAGTTGTTGGAGGTCGATGAATCCAAGGTGGTCCGGGAGGCATCACTGGCCGATGACTTCAATGCCGACAGCCTGGACATAATAGAGTTGATCACGGCGGTAGAGGACGTTTTCAAGATCGAGATTCCCGATGACGACGTTGAGAAGATGAGGACTGTCCAGGATGCCGTTGATTACATCGAGTCGAAGCTCTGAGCACAGGGTTCTCTCAGAGCTGACACAAGTCTTGTCCATCACGTAGTGACGTCAGAGGTGGAGGCTTGATTCAGGATGATCCACTGGCTATTCTGCAGTTCCTGATCGACGACCAGTAATGTGGTTCGAAGAAGAGTAGTAGTAACCGGACTCGGCGCTGTCACCCCTCTGGCCATCGGCATTGAGGAATCCTGGCGGAAGCTATGCCTGGGTGAGTCTGGAGTCGCCCGGATCACCAGGTTCGACCCGTCCCCCTTCAACGTTCAGATTGCTGCAGAGCTTAAGGGATTCAACCCTGAGGACTTCCTGGAGAGGAAGAGGGTCAGAAGAACCGATCCTTTCATCCAGTATACGCTGGCCGCTACTCACATGGCCATCAATGATGCACAGCTGGTGATAGATGATAAGAACGATACCAGAACGGGCGTAGTACTTGGCTCATGTGCCGGCGGTATGGAAACATATGGAAAGAACCTGCTCGCCCTGCACAACGAAGGGCCAGACAGGGTTTCTCCGTTCTTCATCCCCGGGTTTATAGCCAATATGGCAGCGGGAGAGGCTGCGATGGCCACAGGCATTAAGGGGCCGGGCAAATGCGTGGTTACGGCCTGTGCCAGTTCAGGCCATTGTATAGGCGATGCCTTCAGACTGATTCAGTACGGGGAGGCGGATGCCATGATAGCGGGAGGCGGTGACGCGTATGTTCTCCCCATCGCCATCGCCGGATTCGACAAGATGAGAGCACTCTCGCGAAGGAACAGTGAACCGGAAAAGGCGAGCCGGCCCTTCGACAAGCACCGTGACGGCTTTGTGGTAGGAGAGGGTGCCGGAGTCCTCATCCTCGAAGAACTGCAGTATGCCAAGGGCAGAGGGGCGAAGGTCTACGCCGAGCTTGTAGGCTATGGCGCTAACATCGATGGAATGCACATAACAGAGCCCGACATGGCCAACCAGGCGCGTTGCCTCAAGCTGGCCCTTGATGACGGTGCCACATCGCCGGCTGATATCGACTACATCAACGCCCATGGAACCTCCACTGCCATGAACGACGTATGCGAGACCGGGGCTATCAAGCTAGCGTTGGGAGACCGCAGCAAAGACGTTCCCATAAGTTCCAACAAGTCAATGATCGGACATCTGCTGGGAGCAGCAGGTGCAGTGGAGGCCGCCTTTACGGTTCTCACGATCAGAGACAATACCATACCACCTACCATTAACCATGATAGTCCGGATCCCCAGTGCGACCTTGACTATGTTCCCAACATAGCCAGGAAGACACAGGTGAACACCGCTCTTTCTAGCTCCTTTGGCTTTGGCGGAGCCAACGCTGCCCTCGTCTTCAGAAGGTTCGCTGGTTAGTGCATGGCTCAAGCACAGGCTCTGGCATCATGCTATAATCTGCAAATCCTGTAGCGTTAAGGGTAGTACCAGAATGACGGTCGACTCCAACAAAGCAGCGTACGAAGCGAGGCCCTGGCTAGAGTTCTACCACAAGGGTGCTTCGCCGGACGTTCAAATCCCGGAGCACTCAGCCGTGGAGGCCTTCGAGGAGGCTACGGATAGGTGGAGGGACAGGACCGCCATAGTGTTCTATGGCCGGAAGATAACCTACCGGGAACTACGGGATCATGTTGATAGATTCGCCACCGCACTACATGACCTGGGTGTAAGGAAGGGAGACAGGGTTGCCCTGCTGCTGCTTAACTCGCCCCAGTTCATCATAGCGTACTTTGGTGCTCTCAAGGCCGGTGCCGTTGTGACAGCCATCAGTCCTCTCTATGTCACACCCGAGATAAGACATCAGATCGAGGACAGCGGTGCGAGAGTCATCATCTGCCAGGACATTCTCTACCAGAACGTTGAGAGAACCAGAACCAGCCTGGATGCTGTCATCCTGACCCGGGCCGATGAGTACCTGCCGACGATGAAGAGGTTTTTCGGCAACGACCTCACGCGGGCTGTGTACCACAAGATGGCACCCCCTCCACCGGAAATCTTCAAACGGGAGGGTTTCTACCGCTTCCAGGACCTCGTCAAGAAGTATCCGCCTGCCCCCCCCAGGATTGAGTTCAGTGCCAGACACGACCTTGCAGCCCTTACCTACACCGGGGGGACAACCGGTACGCCCAAGGGCGCCATGATAACTCATTACAACCTCAGCGCCGCCCGCTCTCTCCTCAAGAGCTTTTGGGCCGACATAATCACGGAGGGTGAGGAGACCATCATAGCCGACTTGCCCTTCTGTCATATATACGGCCAATCGGTGGTGATGTTCGGAGGGTTGGCTGATGGACACACCCTGGTGATATTCGCTACTCTCGACCTTGACGATATCCTCGATGCAATAGGTAGCTACAAGGCCACTGTGTTTTACGGAGTTCCGACGCTGTACGCATATTTGAGGGACTATCACCGGACAGGCAAGATAGACTGGAAGGGAGTGAAGCTCCTGGTATCGGGCGCCGATGCCCTTCCCGAGGATCTGGCCAGAGCCTGGGAGAAGCTAACCGACAGTGTGATACACGAGGGATGGGGTATGACCGAAACCACCTCAGTAGGTATCGCAAATCCCTACGGCAAGCCCAAGGCCGGCTCATTCGGGATACCTTTGCCAAACACGTTGGCA
>JAWOGR010000156.1:0-4239 GCA_046496625.1 Dehalococcoidia bacterium
CGTCAACCAGGTGGCGAAAGCCACAGGTGGCGGCGGCGGAGGAAAGGCTGCCATGGCTCAAGCCGGAGGAAGAGAGGCGGCCAAGATAGAAGAGGCTCTCAAGCTGGTGAAGGGCATCGTCGCTGCCCGGGCTTCCTGATAGGCCGGTGTGTTACATAAGAGGCAGTTGTCGCCTCTAGATAGGGGCACTCATTCTGAATGGAACTCAACGGTGAACATCTCGGCGCTATGGCTCCGTGTGTACTACGGCGGGGAGCGAGGTCCATAGGAGGATGCGATAGAGGATTGATGAAGTGCGTATCTTAGGGCTTGATCTCGGAGATAGGCGAACCGGCGTGGCTATGAGTGATCCCGATGGGATTCTGGCGACTCCCCTGACTGTGCTCGAGAGCCAGGACGAGGATGCCCTCATAGATGCGGTTCTCGGGCTGGTGGAGCAGCACAATGTGGAGTGCATCGTGGTCGGCCTGCCCCGACACATGGACGGCGAGATGGGCAGACAGGCCCTTAAGGCAACCGCCTTTGCCGACAGGCTGCGATTGAGGGCCGAGGTCATGTCCGGGCAAAGCGATCACGGGCAGCCTGGTATAGAACTGTGGGATGAGCGACTCTCTACCCAGGTCGCCGAGAGACTGAGGGCCGAAGCCGGTAGCAGGGGGCAAAAGCCGCGCCCGGGGGCTAAGAGAGGAGCCAGACACCATAGCTTCAGGGCCAGGGCTGGCATAGATGCGATGGCAGCGGCCCTGATTCTCCAGGGTTATCTCGATAGCCTGAAGGACGAGGAGCAATGGCGTATTGCATAGGCCTGATCGGATTCCCCATAAGACATTCCGTCTCTCCTCACTTCCAGCAGGCAGCCCTTGACTATCATAAGCTCGATATTCGCTACGAACTGTGGGAGACGAATCCCGATCAACTGCAGGACGTGGTCAACGACCTCAGGAAACCGCAGAACATCGGAGCCAACGTGACCGTGCCCTACAAGGAGGCAGTTCTGCCTATGTTGGACAGGGTCGACGACCTGACCGCCCCGGTAGGCGCCGTCAACACGATTGTGAAGAAGGGAGAGAAGCTCGTCGGCTACAACACCGATGTGTATGGCTTTGTGGAGGCGTTGCATAGGGAGAAGCACTTCGACCCGGCGGGCAAGCGTGCGGTCATACTGGGCGCCGGTGGAGCAGCAAGGGCCGTCGGTTTTGCACTGGTGCAAAACGGGGCGGGATCGCTGGCCATCACCGATGGCGTGTTTGAGCGAGCGGGGGCATTGGCCGACAGTCTGGCCGCCTATTCTGAAAGGACGTCGGCAGGTGCAGATGGATCCGTCACCGGCGTAGCTGCGTTTCGGTGGCAGGAGGTAGCATCTGCGGAGACTTTTGCCGACTGTGACCTGATAGTTCATTGCACTACCGTCGGGATGAGGCACAGTTCTCAGGAAGGAGAATCGCCTCTTAGACTCGAGGTGATTCCAGGGAAGGTCCTGGTCTATGACCTGGTATATAATCCCTGGCCAACCCCTCTCCTGAAGCTGGCAGAGAGGGCGGGAGCAGATACACTCGGTGGCCTGCCTATGCTAGTATATCAAGGAGCGGCTTCCTTCAAGCTGTGGACGGGTAGAGAAGCACCGGTTGACCTGATGTCCGGCAGGGCAAGGGAAGCGCTGACATAGAGAAGAGAGATGACGAAGAGAAGGGCGATTATCATCGGTCTGGTGGCAGTTCTGATAGTAGTGGTAGTGGTTACGGTCATCGTCAGACCGATGGCAAGATCGGCGGACGATAAGATCGCCGTTATCTCGCTCAGTGGGACTATCACGTTTCAGGGCTCCTCGTTGCTCTCCGGCTCGACTATTACGCCGGATCGGGTGAGCGGTTACTTGAGCATGGCGGAGGCGGATCCGGCGGTGAAGGCGATTGTCATCCGTGTGAACAGCCCCGGCGGCACCGTGACGGCCTGCCAGGAGATCCTGGAGGAGATAGAAAGAGTCAAGGAAGAGAAGCCCGTTGTAGTGGTGATCGAGAACCTGGCCGCCTCGGGTGGCTACTACATCTCAACTGGAGCAGACAGAATCGTCGCTTCACCGGTGGCACTGACGGGCAGCATCGGGGTCATATCTCAGGTCATGAACGTGGAGGAATTCTACGATAAGCTGGGCATCCGGGTTCAGACCTTCAAGGGAGGCCGGTACAAGGATATGTATTCGGGCTTGAGGGAGTTGACCGAAGAGGAGGAGGAGATAATGCAGCGGCTGGTCGATGAATACTACGAACACTTCGTCGGCGTAGTGGCCGCCGGGAGAGGACTGAGCACAGATGAGGCCAGAGAACTGGCTACCGGGCAGGTCTATACCGGCGCCGAGGCCAGGCGACTTGGCCTGGTTGATGAGCTGGGTGGATTGGACACCGCACTGGATCTGGCGCTGGAGCTAGCAGGCCTGGAATCCGCATGGGTGGAGTACTACCGTCCTCCGAGATGGTCATTATGGTCGCTGTTGGGCTTTGGCGATGCCCTTCGGATGAGGATGTGGGGGCTCGGTGCCGAGGACATAATCCTTCTGGAGATCTTGAGCCGGGGCTATCCTCAACCCAGCTTTCTGTACCAGGGATAATGGGTCGATTTCGTTTTCTCACAGCCGGAGAGTCCCACGGAAAGGGACTGGTTGCCATCGTGGAAGGAATGGTGGCCGACCTCCCCCTTGAAGAGGGCCATATCAACAGTGAACTCAAGCGCCGCCAGCAGGGCTACGGGCGCGGGCCCCGCATGAAGATTGAGGATGATGGGGCGGAGATAACATCGGGCGTTCGGTACGGGCTGACGACAGGCAGCCCTATCTCTATGTTCATAGCCAATCGAGACTGGGAGAACTGGCAGCAACAGATGAACGTCTCTGCGGTGGAGGATCAGGCGGAGCCGGTAACCCGTCCCCGCCCCGGCCATGCCGACCTGGCAGGTGTAACCAAGTATGGCGTCAGAGATATCCGGCCTATCATAGAGAGGGCGAGCGCACGCGAGACCGCCGCCAGGGTGGCTGTCGGTGCTGTTGCCAGGAGGTTTCTCGAGGAGTTCGGCATCGACGTGCATAGCCATACAGTGGCGATCGGTGGAGTCTGTGGTGGGTCATCCGCCTCCTCTGAAACCCGGCGCGGTGAAATCGGCCCCGCCGAAGCAGGGGTCACAAACTGGCATCGAGTTGAAGCCTCGCCCGTTCGCTGTGCCGACGTCGAGATGGAGAAGGCGATGATGTCCGCCATCGATGAGGCAAAGGCAGCGGGAGACACGCTGGGAGGTGTTGTCGAGGTCATTGCCGCGGGAATCCCCGTCGGCCTCGGCAGCCATGTTAGCTGGGATCGCCGTCTTGATGGCAGGATCGCCCGCGCGGTGATGAGCATCAATGCTGTCAAGGGGGTTGAGATCGGGGCGGGGTTCGCCCTGGCTCATATCAGGGGTTCTCAGGCTCACGATGTCATAGTGCCGGTACCCGGTGTCGATATTGAAGGGGCGTCTTCGTTTACTGCGGGAGCCCCGCCGGTCGGGCAGCCACCGGCCTGGCGGCACGCCACCAATTTCGCGGGGGGCATCGAAGGCGGCATGAGCAACGGCGAAGACCTGGTGGTCAGGGCAGCGGTCAAACCGGTTGCCACCCTGGCCGGGTCGTTGCCTTCGATAGACCTCCGGAGTGGGGAGGCAACTGAGGCGCACTATGAGCGCAGTGATGTCTGCGTCGTGCCCGCCGTCGGGGTCATTGCCGAGGCTATGCTCTGCGTTGTCCTTGCCGATGCCTGCCTTGAGAAGTTCGGAGGCGACAACCTGGAAGAGACGCTCGCCAATCATCAGGATTATCTGATGTCGGTATGCGATGAGTGGGGCAGGGCCGGCAAGTGAAGCTTTCGTAGCGAAGCATCATCCGGGTCAGGACAACACCCGTCAAAGAATCGTTACGGCGTGGCTTTGTCCCGCGCAGTCAGTGTAGGAAGGGGTTCCCTCGCCGTTCATCACCGATGGTGGTAGGAGGTCCGTGGCCGGGGTAGACGACCGTGTCATCGGGCAGAACCATCAGTTTCTCATGGATGCTCTTGATCAGGCGTTCGTGGCTGCAGCCGGGGAAGTCGGTGCGGCCGATACCCGAGTTGAACAGAGTGTCGCCGCTGAAGACCGCCCCGTGTCCCAGAAGGCACATTCCGCCCGAACTGTGACCGGGGGTGTGCAGGACTTTGAAGTGCAGGTCGTCGATATCTATGGTGT
>JAWOGR010000002.1:0-2512 GCA_046496625.1 Dehalococcoidia bacterium
ACCGCGCTTTTCAGCCTTCACCAAAACCCAACTGCCGTGACAGGGACCCTCTCAGCTACTCGGGGCGATGCCTAATTTAACCCATTCAGGGCCGGTTTGTCAATAATCCCTACGTACTAGGGATTAAGTACCATACACCCCGCGGAAGACAGGCACTCTAGCCGGAACAGGTGAGCAGCAGTTCACTGAGATCTGAGATAAGGAAATCCGGGCTCTGTCGCTCCAGGCGCCAGCGGGAATGGTATCCCCTGTCCCTGACTATGCCTGCGGTCAGCGCGTTCGCCCGCTTCCCCGCGATTATGTCCTCCTCCATGTCACCCACATAGACGGCCTCCCGCGCTGCTATCCCGAGCTTCTCCGCCGTGGCCAGAATTGGCTTGGGCGAGGGTTTCTGTTCATCACAATCGTCCTGGCCGGTAATGACATCGAAGTAGCCGTCTATCCCTAGCTTCCCCAGGTGCTCTCGCAGGAAGAGGCTCGGTATGTTGGAGACCACGGCGAGCATCTTGCCCGATCCCTTGAGCTTGCCGAGGACGTCCTCCACCCCCGGAAAGACCTCGACGTCGGGAGCGTATGGCGGGTAACACTCACGGAACCTGTCATCGACCTCGCGAAGTCGCTCAGGGGGAATCCCGTTTGCCATGTGGAACTCGGTGACAGGCAGCCTGAACGACGCCTTGAAGTCCTCGAGCGTCGCAGGCCCATCGAACCCGAGCGCAGTATAGGCATCGAGGTTTGCCCTCCAGACGGTGACGATATCGTCCAGAAGCGTGCCGCTGGCGTCGAACAATATGGCCTTGATCTGCACGGGCTGTTTCGCTTCTTTCCAATCTCACCCGGTGAACGCAGCAAACCGCTGTTGCGGGATTGCTAGACCGGGCTTCCGCCCTCAGGCCGGATCCGTCGCCATTATAGCACGAACGGATGTCCGGCTCACTCCCGCCGGTTGAACACCCAGACAGCGCCGGTCAGGAACACCGCTCCGACCATGGCCACCACGAGGGCCGAGTCCACCATGCCCATGGTGTGACCGAAGATGGTGACACCGGCAACTCCGGCCCCCAGGAAGGCCTGGCGAATCGCGTCTATGCCGTAGGTCACGGGGTTGAGCTTGGAGAGCACCTCCAGCCACCTGGCTACCTGAGCGACGGGGAAGAAGATGCCGGACAGAAAGAGCATGGGGAAGATCACCAGCTGCATCAGCAACTGAAAGCCCTGCTGTGAACGCATGCGGGCGCCGATCAGCAGGCCCAGCGCGGAGAGGGAGAAGGAAAGGATCAGGAGAAGCGGTATGAGGGCCAGCACTGTGCGCAGCCCGACGGGGACATTGAGAAAGGGGGCCACCGCCAGCATTATCGCTCCCTGGATGAGGGCGATGATGCCGGCACCGACGGCTTTGCCGGCCAGCACTCCGCTGCGGTTGAGAGGTGAGACGAGCACCTCTTTGAGGAAACCGAACTCCCTGTCCCAGACGATAGAGACGCCGGACATGACCGATGTCATAAGTACAGGCATGGCGAGGATGCCGGGGTACATGAACTGGATGTAGTCCACATCGGGCACAATCTCTCCTATGAGCCTGCCGAAGCCGGCGCCGAAGATGACCAGGAATACGAGCGGCATCGAGAAGGAGGAGATCATACGCGGTCTGTCCTGGATGAAACGCAGGAACTCGCGGTGGGCTATCACGCGGACCGAACGGAAGAAGTTGGCCATTATCTGCCCCGCCCCCTCCCCCTGACCATCTGCTTCATCTCATGCATCGGATCGGCCTCCTGCTCCCTGATTGTGCGTCCCGTGACCTTCAGGAACACGTCCTCCATAGTAGGACGGGCCAGGCCGACCGATGATATCGGCACGGGAAAGCCGGAGACGAAGCCGGGCAGAAACTCCTCGCCCCGGGGCACCGCGAAGCTTATGACGCCGTTTCTGATACTCGGACAGAGCTTGTATTCGCCCACCAATACGCGCATTGCCGCCTCGTTGTCCTCCGTCTTGACCGAGATGACGTCGCCGCCGACACTGTCTTTCAGCGTCTCCAGGGTGTCCATGACCACTATCCGTCCGTAGTCTATGATGGCCACGCGGTCGCAGTTTTCCGCCTCGTCCATGTAGTGGGTGGTCATGAAGATGGTCAGGTTCTCGCGCCTGCGCAGGTCATGGATGTAGTCCCATATCCGGTGGCGTGTCTGCGGATCGAGGCCCAGTGTGGGCTCGTCGAGGAAGAGCACCCTGGGACGATGCAGGAGGCCACGGGCTATCTCCAGTCGGCGCTTCATTCCCCCGGAGTAGGTCCTTATCTTGGCCTTGCGCCGGTCCCACAGTTCTACCATCTCCAAAAGCTCCTTCAGGCGCGGCTCCAGAATGGCCTTCGGGACGGCATAGGCGTAGGCATGAAAGCGCAGGTTCTGCTCGGCCGTCAGATAATCATCGAGGGTAGATTCCTGGAAGATGAGTCCGATCGACTGCCGCACCTTGCTGCACTCCCTGACCACATCATATCCATTGACCC
>JAWOGR010000029.1:0-5990 GCA_046496625.1 Dehalococcoidia bacterium
TCGTACCGATGACAACACCCAGCACAGCATACGAGACCCGCCTCTTCCTCCGTATGACATCCTTTGCCACTAGATGATAAAGCTTCATCGAATTCTCCCTGACAGCCCGTCACGCTCCCGGTACCGGCATCCTGCCAGAGCATGGCCGCCCCGCCTGGGCACAGTTGGCGCAATCAGGTCAACTCTCGTGATCCTCGCCTCCCCTACAATCATGTCCCGCCTCCTCCCTGCGGCACGTCCTCCCGTCCCCCCTCAAGGGAACCATACTTGGCAAGCGCATCATAAAAGGCTCTCCAGAAGGGATCGACAACAGGATGCTCCAGAGCCCTCTCCTTTCCTCCTTCTACGAGGCTAACACCGCCCCCGGGTTGGGTCAACTCGCCCACAACCGAAGAGGCAATGTGTTTCCGGGACAGAGCCTGCACCACTTCCTGGGCCTTATCCTCACGGCAGGTGATGATCAATGTCCCCTCGCTGATAGAGGAATAGGGATCGATGCCGAAGTACTCGCATATCCCCGAAACACAGTCGTTAACTACTATCGACTCCTTGACTACCCGGGCACCCAAACCTGCTGCGCGGGTGAACTCGAACAACCCTCCCCATATCCCACACTCGGTGGCGTCATGCATGGCAGTAACCCCCCGCTCTCTCACACCCACGCCTACCGCAGTCATCGCGTCCTCAACCACCGACATATCATGGAAGACCCGCTGTGCCCTCTCGCTGAAGCTTGTGCCGAACTCCCGCTCAATAAGCCCCGGGAACATAGTGGCAAAGATACCGGTTGCCTCTATGGCCGGCCCCTTGGTGATGATTATCTTGTCCCCCGGCCGGGCCATCGCGGGAGTGACGTATTCGTCCTTCTCCCCCACGCACATCACCGTAGCACCGCCGACCATAGGATAATGGCAATTCTCGTATCTGCCGGTATGTCCGCAGACCACGGCAATACCCAGTCTCCGACACTCCTGGTGTACGGTTTCCCACACGATCGATAGCTGCTCTCTGGTCATCTCCATGGGCAGATTCAGATCGATCGACAGGAATCTGGGTCTCAACCCGCAAGTAACGGCATCGGACGCCAGAATATGAACGGCGAACCAGGCTGCTCTCTCCCATCCATATTCGGGAACGATGAACACAGGGTCTGTAGTTATGGCTACCGCTTTGTCTCCGATCTCAACGATCCCGACATCTACTCCGTGCTGGGGCCCCACTATCACGCTTTCGTCTCTGGCACCCAGACGAGTGAATATCAGCTCATCGAAGACTTGCGGAGAAAGTTTGCCTATCTCAGGAAGCTCGTTCATCTCTTCATCACTTCAGGAGTACTCGCGGGGCCGAACCTCGGGCTCGACTTCCCGGACGGCCCGGCATCTCCTCCCCTGGCATGCGGTCTGTTCCCGCATGAATGACTTTCGCTTCGATTCTCATATTCCCCCTCCTTGACTTAACGCTACTGCCATCACCGGCTTCCATCATGACTGTGCCTAAGGTGAGACCGTTTCGTCGGCACCTTCCAATGCTGTCAGACGTTCCTCCAAAATCTCCTGTCTCTCCAGGACGTTCTTGATGGCCTCCGCCACAGGATCCGGTAAGTCGCCATGCTCAAGGTCCATGACCGGCGCGTGTTTGTCCTCCACCGCCCTGCCCGGAATTCCCACAACCGTGGCCCCCGGCGGCACGGGTTTCACAACCACCGACCCCGAGCCTATCCGCGCCCCGTCGCCTACCGTAACAGCACCCAGGACCACCGCCCCACATCCGATCACCACGTTGTTGCACACGGTCGGATGCCTCTTTCCCCTCTTCAGAGTCGTCCCTCCCAGAACGACGCCTTGATACAGGAGCACATCATCTCCGATTTCCGCCGTCTCCCCTACAACTACGCCTACTCCGTGGTCGATGAAGAATCTTCTGCCGATCCTCGCCCCGGGGTGTATCTCAATGCCCGTCCAGAATCGACTGCAGTGAGAGACAAGGCGAGCCAGGAACCGCATTCTGTGTCGCCACAGGAAGTAAGCCAGTCGGTGACACCAGATGGCGTGAAGCCCGGGATAACAGCAGAGAACCTCCAGTGTGCTCCTCGCCGCGGGGTCTCTGGCAAAGACCGTCCGAATGTCCTCTCTTATCGTTCTGAACAACACGCTCACCCCCCTTTCACCCGAGCACTCGAAGTCTCCGGCTGAAGACCCTGGAAGAGCCAGGTGGATAGATAGCGCTCACCCGTGTCGGGCAAAACCACCACGATGAGCTTGCCCTTGTTCACCGCTCTTCGGGCTACTTCCAGTGCCGCCCATACGGCGGCTCCCGATGATATGCCGGCAAGTATGCCTTCCTCCCTGGCCAGCCTCCTGGCCATCTTGCCGGCATCCTCGTTGCCAACCCTGATAATCTCATCAACCAGTTCCATCCTCAGCACCTCAGGAACGAATCCGGCACCGATCCCCTGGATCTTGTGCGAGCCGGGCTGGCCGCCTGAGAGGACCGGCGAATCCGCGGGCTCAACGGCGACGGCACGAAACTCAGCCTTCCTCTTCTTGATAACATCCGACACACCTGTGATCGTCCCTCCTGTCCCGACCCCTGCCACCAGAACGTCAACCCTGCCATCAGTATCTCTCCAGATCTCCTCTGCGGTAGTGAGCCTGTGTATCTCCGGATTCGCGGGATTCTGAAACTGCTGCGGCATGTAATAGCCCGGATTCTCCGACACCAGTTGCTCCGCCTTCTTCACCGCCCCGGCCATCCCCTCCGCCCCGGGGGTCAAGAACAGCTCGGCCCCGAAAACAGAGAGAAGCTGCCTCCGCTCCATAGACATGGTATCCGGCATGGTGAGTATGAGCCTGTATCCCCTGGCAGCACAGACGAAAGCCAGGGCAATGCCGGTATTGCCGCTGGTGGGCTCAACGATAACGGTATCCTCCTTGATGAGCCCTCTTTCTTCAGCGTCGACTATCATCGACACCCCTATTCTGTCCTTTATGCTTCCCAGAGGGTTGAAGAACTCCAGCTTTGCCACTACCTCTGCTCCCACCCCTTCGGTAACCCTGTTCAGCCTGACCAGGGGTGTATTCCCTATCAGCTCGCTTGAGTCTCCAGCTATTCCCTTGTTGAGCTCAGGCAACTGACCAATCCTGTGCCTAAGGCTCTCTAACCTCTGAACCGTCTCTGCCATTGTTCTCCTCTTGATATGGCGTCTCTATGATAATCTGTGCGGGGCGCAACCGCTAGATGTAGTACATATCCGTCGCCTTCTTTCGCTTCTGTGTCTGTCCCTTCTCCATCTGCCGGTCGGCCAGGTCCTGTAATGTCGTGGATTCCAGCACACCCGCGATCGCCCTGCCCATCTCACTCCAGACCTCCCGGCTGACACACAGGCCGGAACGGCCACAACATGACGGATCTACGGCACACTCTGTGGGTGCGATCGGACCCTCCAGGGCCTCGATCACCTCGCTCACTCTTATCTCCGCCGGCGCACGCGACAGCGCTACGCCACCTCCAACCCCCCTCACACTGGTCACCAGGCCGGCCGAGATAAGGGGTGCCATCAACCGCTCCAGGTAGTGCAGAGAGATCTCCTCCCGACGCGCTATGTCCTTCAGAGGAGTCATCTTGTCCCCTCCGTGCACCGCCAGGTCCAGCAGCGCTCTCAGTCCATATCTTCCCCTGGTAGAAAACTTCATCCCGGTTCTCTTCTATAACTATCCATTGTTGACCAAAATAGTCAACTTACCATAGTATAGCCAGCGGCGTCGGGGTCGTCAAGTTTTCAAAACAGGCCGATCTGAGTTATGATTCATCGGAACGGATAGACGGAGATAGCAGGTAAGCTGCGACCGACAAGATGCAGGTATTCAACACC
The DNA here is from genome assembly GCA_046496625.1 of Dehalococcoidia bacterium. Taxonomy (GTDB): domain Bacteria; phylum Chloroflexota; class Dehalococcoidia; order GIF9; family AB-539-J10; genus RBG-13-51-36. The sequence goes on from JAWOGR010000029.1 coordinate 3,872, forward strand.
CTGACCGGAAAGAAAGAGGATTTTCGCCCCGCCGGCGATGTGGTATCCATGTACGTCTGCGGGATCACCGCCTATGCCGATAGCCACGTCGGACACGCCATGTCCTACATAGTGTTCGACATGATAAGGCGCTACCTGGAGTTCAGAGGCTATGCCGTCAAGCACGTGCAGAACTTCACCGACGTGGACGACAAGATCATTGACCGTGCAGGGCGGCTGGGAGTACCGCCCCAAGAACTGGCCGAGAGGTATGTTGACCGCTACTTCGCCAACATGGATGCCCTCAACATCAAGCGGGCCGACGTCTACCCCAGAGCGACCGAGGAGATACCTAAGGTCATCGAGATCGTGCAGGGACTTGTCGAAGGTGGTTACGCCTACGAGTCCGAGGGGAGTGTCTATTTCCGGGTCAGGAGCTTTCCCGACTATGGCAAGCTAAGCCACCGCAACCTGTCGGACATGATCTCGCAGGCAAGCAACTATGAAGAGAACAAGGAACTCGCGATGGACTTCGCGCTGTGGAAGGCCTCCAAGTCGGGCGAACCCTCCTGGGAGAGCCCCTGGGGCAAGGGTAGACCCGGCTGGCACATGGAGTGCAGTGCCATGGCACTCAAGTACCTCGGCGAAAGCATAGACATCCACGGCGGCGGACAGGACCTCATCTTCCCCCACCATGAAAACGAGATAGCACAATCGGAGGCCTTCACGGGGAAGGCTCCCTACGCCCGATACTGGCTGCATAACGGCCTGCTGCAGCTGGACCATGAGAAGATGAGCAAATCCATCGGCAACCTGGTCAGTGTCGATGAGGTTACAAACCGTTACAGTTCCGATGCCATACGCCTATTCGTCCTTGGCTCGCACTACCGGAACCCTCTCACCTATAGTGAGGAGGCCCTGGAAGCGAGTGAGCGCGGAGCGGAAAGACTACGCTCGGCCCTGTCTCATAGAATCGAGATCGGCGGGGATGCCGGCAGGCTGAGCGCCGAGCCGTTCAAGCAGCGCTTCAGCGAGTCCATGGATGACGACTTCAGCACACCCCAGGCGATAGCCGTCCTCTTCGAGCTGGCAAAGGAGATAAACCGCAACGCCGAATGGGGTGCAGACGTGAACGAAGCGCAGGAGACACTCCGCAGTCTGGCCGGGATCCTGGGCCTTGCCCTCGATGAGCAGACACAGCTTACGCCCGATGCCGGGGCGTTCATCGAACTCCTTATCTCTGTTCGAGAGGACCTGCGCACGAACAAGCAGTGGCAGTTGGCTGACAATGTCCGTACAAGACTGACCGATCTTGGAGTGACGCTAGAGGACACTCCTCAGGGTACAAGATGGAAGTACAGGCGTCAGCCTGAGCACCACAGCCAACAATAGTCAACCTCCCTGAATGCCGACGGGCAAGGCTCGTACCTACTCAGGTTCGGACGGTGTCGTAACCACCAGCATCAGGCCCCTCACGTCCTCGATGGCAACCTCCTCCCCCTCGGGGATGGGGCCACACCTCGATATTGCCTTCCATGTCTCACCACGCACGCGCACCATTCCCTCAGGGTCGAGCACGGTCATGCACCTCGCTCTCTGTCCGATAATGCTGTCGAAGCCGGTGGGTGACTTTCTGCGCTGGTCCAGGAGGATCCGGTATAGGAACCAGTACAGTCCTGCACAGGCAACCCCGGCCACGATATAGGCCCAGAACGGGATCTGAACTCCCAGTCTCCACAGCACGACGACGATGATGACTGCTATGAGTATCTCATCAAGAAGCAGAAGGAAAGCCTTAAGGTGAATGCCCAATCTCTTACTCATGTAACCTTAGCCGTCCCGTAGCGTCTAACAACTCGCCAGCAGCCAGACCGGCGACAGTGGACAGACAGCACCCGGGCAAACTGACTGTGGTCTGCAAAGATCAGTGCCCGATAGGATTCTAGCAGAGCCCGCAATTGATTTCCTGCACCTCGGGAAGGTCAAAGACATCTGCTGTTCGAATGCTAGATGCGGGCTGCACGGGATAGGCGACCTGTGGTATATTGTACGGCGTTTAAGTGCTATACCGGGAGGGTGCAGACATTATGTCCAAGAATAGCAAGAAGAGAAAGCCGGCCGGCAGCAAGAGACCTCAACC
>JAWOGR010000088.1:0-3656 GCA_046496625.1 Dehalococcoidia bacterium
CGGGAATTCGTAGCCGATCACGGCATTATGGTTGAGTTCGGGAAGAGTCTCGCAGAATGCCCAGTTCTTGCTGTTTTCGTTGAGCTGCGCCTTCCAGCGTCGGGCTACCTCGGAGAACAGCTCTGCTCCGTATATGACAACCACACGGCCCTGCAATCTGGCTGCAAGCTTCTTTGCGGCATTCGAAACCAGGGGTTGCGTCTCGGAGAGCTCTGACGTCATCCTGTCGAGGACGTTCAGCGCCTCCATTATCTCTGCCGACTTGTCTCGAATCAGACCGAGCTTCTGGAGGATGCCGACCAACGGGATGAAATTGTGCGGGAAGGCCGCTCTCGGAGGTGCCCTGTAATCCACCAGGAAGACGGGTATTCCATTGGCCTCGGCTAGTTCCTTCAGTCTGCCTCCCGATGTTATGACCAGCTTCCGGGCCTGTGTCTTCAGCGACTCGCTGAATGCAGACAACGTCTCCTCGGTGTCGCCCGAGTAACTGGATGCGATAACCAGGCTGTCGTCGCCGACGAACGCGGGCAGGCCGTAGTCACGGTGCACCCATGTGGGTGAGGCGCTCTCGAACAAGGCGAGCCGTTGGGCAATATCCCCGCCGATAGCTGAACCACCCATGCCCAGTATCACCACACCGGAGATGTCGGAGTAGCTGCAGGGTAGTTCATATGCCTGTACCTTCTGCCATGCCCTACGGCACTGGTCAGGGAATGCGTGCAGATGAGCGAGCATCCCCGATTTGTCGAATTCGGCGTAGCATGAGGCCTTGTCCAGATCTGCCGCTGCCAGTGTACTGTTTCTCCTGCTATCGGTGATGACGTGCCGTCGCTATACGGGTGTCGTGTGGAAGGATACTCCAAAAAGGACGATCAGGGCAAGCCCTCGGAGCATCTCGACATCGCTACGATCCTGCGTTGACCGGGTGCGAGTTAGTCTGCTAGACTGGCGGTTGGACGTACTACTCTACAGGACTATTGGAGGTGAGATGGCAGATCCCCGAGTTGAAGCAGTAGCGAAGATCCTGGTCGATTAGTCTGTTGAGGTCAAGCCCGATCAACTGGTGAGAGTCACGGGTGCCCCGGAGGGTGCACCGCTAATCCTTGCCGTATATAAGAGGGTACTGGAGCGTGGAGCTCATCCATGGGTTCAGCTGGGGTTGGACGGAGCACAGGAGCTGTTCTACTCCTATGCCGGTGATGCTCAGCTCGACTATGTTCCGGCTTTTGTGAAAGATGTGATTGAGCAGATCGACGTGAGCATCGGGATCTGGACAGACGTGAACACCAAAGAGCTCACCAATGCCGATCCTGCCAAGCAGTCCCGCAGGGCGGTAGCGATGAGGCCACTCTCTGAGCGGTTCCTTGAGAGGGCTGCCAAGAAGGAGGTACGCTGGACAGCGACTCTTCACCCGACCAATGCCTTTGCCCAGGACGCCGAGATGTCGCTTCGCGAGTTTGAGGACTTCGTCTACAAGGCCAGCCTGGTCCATGAGTCGGATCCGATCCGGGCGTGGCAGGCGGTCTCCAGGGAGCAGCAGAGGGTGGTTGATTGGTTGAACAAGGCCAGGGAGATCAAGGTCCTCGGGCCTGACACCGACCTGAAGCTCGAAGTTGCCGGCCGGAAGTGGCAGAACTGCGACGGGCATGAGAACTTTCCCGACGGAGAGATCTTCACCGGCCCTGTTGAGCAGAGCGTGAACGGGCATATCAGGTATACATATCCCGCCTGCGAGTATGGTCGCGAAGTTGAAGACGTCCGTCTCGAGTTCAAGGAAGGCAGGGTTACCAGTGCCACGGCTGCCAAGAATGAGCAGTTCCTGTTGCAGATGCTGGAGACGGATGAAGGTGCTCGCTACATCGGTGAGTTTGCCTTCGGCACCAACCCCGGAATCCAGCGGTTCACGAAGAATACGCTGTTCGACGAGAAGATCGGGGGTACGATACATCTGGCGCTGGGCAAGGGCTACCCCGAGACGGGGAGCAAGAACAGCTCAGCGATCCACTGGGACATGGTCTGCGATCTTCGGCAGGGTGGCGAGGTGTGGGTTGACGATACTCTGTTTCTCAAGGACGGCAAGATACTTGTCTAACAGTGACTGAATGGAGGTATGTCCCGCAGGTTGTTTGGTCGCCCGTCCTCCGCTCACTCCGGAACCGGAGTTCCAGATCGGCAACGTCCGATCTGCGAGGACATGAGTAGCATAGATGAACGGGCATTGGACTGAAGAACTCTTCATCAGGCACTCGGACCTTTACCAGACATTGCTTGAGGGGATGTTATCACGGGCGGAGGAGGAGACAAGGGGTCTGGCCGGCTTACTCGAGAGCGCGGGAGTGAGAACCGGCGCGGCAATTCTCGACCTGAACTGCGGGATCGGCCGCCATGCGATACACCTGGCAAAACTGGGTTGCCACGTGGCGGGAGTGGATATCTCTCCCCGCCTGGTGGAGCGAGCCCGCGATCTTGCGGACGAACACGCTGTCGCTGACCTGACCGAGTTTCTTGTGGGTGATGCGCGAAGGATCGCAGAACCTCTGTCTGGCAGGAGATTCGATGCTGTAATCAGCATGTTCACCTCGCTGGGGTATTACGATGAAGCGACCGACATCTCCGTCCTCAGGCAGTGCCGCGAGTTGACCCGGCAGGGAGGACTCTTTGTCTTGGAGACGGGAATCCGTGACTCCATTGGTCGAAGCTTCCAGCCCCACGGGGTGATTCGTTCGGGTCCTCTGCTCCTTCTGCATGAACGTGAGTTCAGACTGGAGACATCGAGGATGGAAGCGTTGTGGACCTTCCTGGAGAAGAACGGTGAAGACTACCGGTTGCGTGCAGAGGTGGAGGTGAGTCTACGCTTCTACGGCCTGCACGAGTTGATTGAGTTGTTCGAGCGAGCGGGATGGCACCACCGTGCTGCTTACAGGGACTTTGAACTCAGGGAGCCATCCCTCGATGGCAGCAGGGTGATAATCCTCGCCGAACACCTCTGAACGCATCAGATGACGGCTCGATGGGCCGACCGTGGGGTCATCTCCACCGATCATCTTCCAGTCTCAACCCACAGCCTCTCCCCGTCGGTGATCAATTCGATTGTGCCGTGCCTGTCTGTGCGGTAGACGTTATCGATGCCCACCCGGTCAATCAGCCTCTCCACAACCTCATGGCTGGGGTGGCCGAAGGGGTTCGCTGCCCCTACCGAGATGACCGCCACCTCGGGGCCAACTGCGGCCAGAAACTGAGGGACAGTGGACGTCATGCTGCCGTGATGAGAGGCTTTGAGCACAGTGCTTTTCAAGTTGACTCGCTGCATGATCAAGTGTAGTTCTGCCTCTTCTCTGATGTCGGCGGTGAAAAGGAAACTGACCCTCTTCCAGATCAGCTTCATCACTATGCCGTTGTTGTCCACATCGCAGCTGGTATCCTGGAAGAACGCGAACGGAGGGTTGAGCACTTCCAGTTTGAGATCGTTCCCGAGATCGATCTCCTGTCCTGAGCGTGCCAGGTCATAGTGGATTCCCTTTTCCTCTATGAGCCTGAGCCACTCCCTGTAGACCGATGAATCATACGGTACTCCCGGCTCGAGAACCCGCTTGACTTCATATCGTTCAAGAACCTCTATCAGGCCGGTGATATGGTCGGCGTGGGGTTGAGTGCAG
>JAWOGR010000106.1:0-2689 GCA_046496625.1 Dehalococcoidia bacterium
TTCTTCGACTCTGTGCAGCCGGCGTTTGAGGGCAGTGGAGCGCCCCAGCAGCTCGGCCAGAGTGCGCCCGCCCGGAAATACGTGCTCGGGAATCACAGTTAGAAGCGTGACCTCAGCGTCTTTGCCTATCCGCAGTGCCTTAATCGAGTTCACTGCGGCCTCAGAGTAGCGCGAGCCATCAACGGCAATAAGAATCTTCATGTTCGTCTCCTTTCACGGATCTCACTCCGCCATCCTCACACCCATCTTCTCCTCTTGAAGTAGACCACCAGGGCGCCGCCTATCACCGCCATAACGATCAATATGCCGAAGTATCCATAACGCCACTCCAGTTCCGGCATGTTGGCGAAGTTCATACCGTAGACGCCGGCGATGAAGGTCAGCGGGATGAAGATGGTGGCTATGATTGTCAGCACCTTCATAACCTCGTTCATACGATTGGATACAGACGACAGGTATGTGTTCAGGGCGCTCTCAACGATATCCCTGAGCCCCCTGGTCAGCATCTCGATACTGACCAGGTGGTCGTAGATATTGCGGTAGTATATGCGGGCTCTCTCACTTACCAGGGCATACTCGCCACGGCTGAGCCCGTTCACTATCTCACGCTGGGGCAATATGATGCGCGTCAGCGCCATGATATCCCGCTTGAGTTGCATAACAGATACCAGTGTCTCCCCTTTCGGCTCCTGTAGCGCCTCGGCCTCGATGGCAATGCTCCGCTCATCCATCTCGTCTATCACGGGCATGATGTTGTCCACCAGCAGGTCGATGATGTCGTGAGCCAGGAAGTCGGCTCCCCTCCGCATCGGGCGGCCGTCCTTGCTGGCCTGCGCCAGCACAGAGGAGATGGATCTCATCGGCACATCGTGGCTCGTGACGACGTAGTTTCTGCCCAGGAAGAGCGCCAGTTCGGTGGTCTCCAGCGCCTCAGACTCGATATGGTAGTTGATGCCGTGAACGATGACAAACAGGTGGTCTTCAAAGTCATCTACCTTCGGCGGATGAATGTTCCTGCTAATGCAGTCCGCCACCGCCAGAGGGTGGAAGTGAAATACTTCCGAGAGCAACCCCGCGTCTTCATCGGTCACCACCTCAAAGTCAACCCAGAGCAGCCCTTCCCCACTTGCCAGAAAGCTCTTGATCTGCTCGATGCTCAGTCGATCCGTCAGTGTCCCATCCGGTGCCATGTACAAGGCAGCCTGTATCATCATCGCCTCCTAATGCTCGTCCGACTCAAACCGCTCAGCAGAAGATGCTATAAAGAATCCCCCCCATCACTGCCGGACCTCCTCCACCTTGAGCAGATTGGTGGAGCCCGTTACTCCGATGGGAATGCCGCCGGTGATGACTATCAGATCGCCGGTTCGGGCCAGGCCCAGTTCTCCGGCAAGCCTGGCGCCGGTGGCGAACAGCTCTTCCACCGACGAGGGAACGGTCGTCCGGAACGGGTAGACGCCCCAGCGTAGCATCATCCTCTCCAGCACAACGGGATCAGGAGTAAGCGCCAGGATGGGCACCCTGGGACGGTATTTGGACACCCGCCCCGTGGTACTGCCGGACTCGGTGAAGGCCACCAGGGCCACTGCCTTCAGAGCGTGCGCGGTATAGCAGGCGCTGTAGCTTATCAATTCGTCCGTTTTCTGCTCCAGCCACCTGCCTCTCTCCTCAAGCATCTGATCGTACGGCAGTGTGCCCTCAGTCTCGCGGGCGATCTTCGCCATCATTCTGACCGCCTGTACCGGATACTTCCCGATGGACGTCTCTGCCGACAGCATGACGGCATCCGTGCCGTCGAAAATCGCATTGGCCACGTCGGTGACCTCTGCCCGGGTCGGCCGGGCAGCGCCGACCATGGACTCCAGCATCTGAGTAGCCGTTATCACCGGCTTGCCCGCCTTGTTAGACTTCGTGATGATCTTCTTCTGCACCAGCGGCACCTTTTCCAGGGGGATGTCGACGCCCAGGTCTCCCCTTGCCACCATTATGCCATCACTGATCGCCAGTATACCGTCGAAGCTGCCCACGGCCACGCCCCTCTCGATCTTGGCGACGATGGGTATGTCCGCGTCGTGCTCCCGCAACACCGCCCTTACGGCGGCCACGTCATCGGCGTTCCTGACAAACGAGAGTGCAAGAAAGTCCGGCCTCTGCCTGACGGCAAATGAGATACTATCCCGCAGTGCATCGGCGATGAACGGCCCGGAGGTTCTCATGCCGGGCACCACCACACCGCGCCCCTCCGTGAGCACCCCTCCCACCACGACCCTGCACCTTACCTCCGTGTCCCCTGTCTCAAGCACTTTCAGTTGCATGAGCCCGTCGTCGAGCAATACAGTGTCGCCCACCTTTACGTCCTGCGTCAGTGTGGGAAGGTTGACCGGTATCACCTCACCGTCTCCCTCTTCTGCTGTCGTGCTGAGGACGACACGGTCTCCCCTCTTCAACCTCGCCTGCCCGTCCTTCAGCTTCCCTGTGCGATACTTGGGCCCGGGCAGATCCATCAGTATTGCGACAGGCACATTGAGGCTCCGGGAGAGCCTCCTCACAGTCTGGACGTGGCGGGCGTGTTCGCTCTGGGTTCCGTGCGATAGGTTGAGACGGGCCACGTTCATGCCGGCGACGATCAACTGCCTGATGGTGGCGGCCGAGCACGTGGCCGGGCCGATAGTACACACTATCTTGGTTC
>JAWOGR010000065.1:0-9058 GCA_046496625.1 Dehalococcoidia bacterium
GCGAGATGACTCTATCTCAGGCTACTGGTAGAATGAAGGTCGAGACCCATCGACTTGCCCGACATCACCATGCCTGGTTCCGCCTCGGGGACAAGAGAATCACATGGCTTGATGAGAGTGACGAAGCCGAGGTCTCAAAGATGAACACAGTTAGGGACATGATAGAGAGCTTTGTTTCAAGACCTTCCCCGGACTAATGGGCAGGATGCAAAACTTGACATAATCCTATTGCAGGGATATAGTTAGTTGCAGGAGCAGAGAATCAAACACAAGACTCATTCAACGAAAGCAGAGACCGAAAAGGTAGTCCTGGTAGGGGTGGGGAGCAAGGGCCATGACCGTGGCTGGACGACTGCGGATTCTCTGAGGGAGCTTTCGCACCTGGCCACGACCGCCGGTGCCACTGTGGTTGGCGTCTTAACGCAGAGGCTCGATACGCCTTCGCGCACACACTACATCGGCAAGGGGAAGATGCAGGAGCTGCTCGACCTCAAAGAGAAGGCCCAATATGACACTGCAGTCTTTGATGACGAGCTTTCACCCAGGCAGCAGAGAAACCTGGAGGATGCACTTGGAGTCAGGGTCATCGACCGTAGCGCTTTGATCCTACACATATTCGCCCAGAGGGCCCGCACGAGCGAGGGGAAACTACAGGTGGAACTGGCCCAGCACGAATACCTGTTACCCCGGCTGGTCGGTCAGTGGAAACACCTTGAACGACTCGGCGGCGGTATTGGCACGAGAGGTCCCGGAGAATCGCAACTGGAGACCGATCGTCGTCTCATCAGCAAGCGTATCGGCCTACTGAGACGCAAGCTTGAGAGCGTCACGACGCACCGCTCCCTTTACAGGCAGAGGCGTAAGGATGAAGGCATACGCATCGTTGCGCTTGTGGGGTACACCAACGCCGGCAAGAGTACTCTGTTCAACGCGCTGAGCAAGGCGGGCGTGGACGCAGAAGACAAGCTCTTCGCTACTCTGGATCCGGTAACCCGGCGGGTGGCCCTGCCCAACGGAGAGCAACTCCTCATTACCGACACTGTGGGCTTCATCCACAAGCTGCCTCCTTCGCTTATCGCGGCTTTCCGGGCCACGCTCGAGGAACTCGACGAGGCGGATCTGCTACTGCACATAGTTGACATAACTCACCCCAATGCCGGTCATCAGTGTCAGACGGTGGAAGGGATACTGAAGGATCTCAGACTAGAGAGCAAGCCAAGGCTCACCGTGTTCAACAAGACAGACCTGGCCCTAACCAACGAGGCTGAGTCTCACACTCTGGACACGGTGCCCGGCCTCGAGGAGGTCGTGCTTCCGGGCGAGGGCATTGTACTGATATCGGCAACCAGGGGATGGGGCATAGACAAGCTCATGGATAAGATAGCTCATCACCTCAAACTAGCCCACTAGATGCGCTCAGTAATGACTCCTAGTCTCTCTCCCCGAATATCCCGGTTCCTATCCTAACCACGTTGGCGCCCTCCTCTATGGCTACCCTATAGGAGTCTGTCATTCCCATGGATAAGTACTTCATCTCCACCTCGGGTATATCCAGTTCCTTGATGACATCGAACAGCCTTCTAGTCTCAGCAAAGAACGGCCTGGAGTCCTCTGGCTCTGGCGAGTAGGGCCCCATCGTCATCAACCCCATCACCTTGAGATTGCCCAGACCTCCTATCTCTCGGATGAGCGGTTCAACACACTCGGGCAGAACCCCCGACTTTTGAGACTCTCTGCCGGCGTTAACCTCGATCAGCACGGGCACCCTCCTGCCTATCAGAACGCACTTCTTATCGATCGCACTGGCTATCTCAAGCGAGTTGACGGTTTCTATCATGTCGAACATCTGCACAACATTTCTCCTGATGCTGTGCTTCTGAAGAGTGCCGATGAAATGCCACTTAGCACGCGTTCCAACGACCTGATAGGCTTCCTTGGCCTCACTGATGTAGTTCTCGCCAATGATACTCACCCCGGCCTTGACAGCCTCCAGAACTTCACTGGGAGTTCTCCCCTTGGCGGCCGCCACCAGTGCAACTCCCTCCGGTATCTCACTAAGCAGCCTGGCGACGTTCCCGCTAATCAACTCGAGTGGCACACCGTGATTGTAGTCCATTGAACTCAGCACATTCAAGAGCAGGGGGCACCACCCGGGCAAGGGCTCTCATCGGGAAGACTCAGTTCTCTGTGGAACTCGCGCATCTATTCGTCCCGTGACTCGCCGTGCTCGTTGAGCCACTGCCACAGATCAACTCCGTACTACAATAGCGTACCACCGGCCGGCGCGAGTTGACAAACGAGGATCACAGTTGTAATATGAGATTGAGTATAATATCCCTTACACTCAGTCAAGCTATGCAAGGAGGTGTCACCCATGCTACCTCACGTCGATGATTTCCTGCTGAATCTACAGGCCAGCAAGTACTCGGCTGAGACAGTCTACAATTACGAGAGGGACCTGAATGTTTTCGACAGCTTCCTGCAGGAAAGCGATGCCGAGTTCGACAGGATTGACAAGCGTACTATCACCTACTACAAGGCATATCTCACATCGCGTGACCGCAGAACAGCGCTGCTGGGTAGGCAGGCTGAAAAGCAGCTCGACTCCCGCTCGATAAACCGCATGCTGTCGGCCCTGAGGGCCTACCTTCGCTACCTGATTGACTTGGACTACAGATGTCCCCTTCCGCCCGAGGCAGTGAAACTGACGAAGGCAGGCAAGAAGCATCCCCAGGTCGCCGAACTAAGAGATCTGGTCAGGCTGATCGAAGCGCCCAGTTCACTGGAGTCAGATGTCCGCACAACATTGAGGAACCGCGCCATGCTTGAAGTATTGTTTGCTACGGGAATGCGGATCTCCGAGCTGTGCAGCCTGGACCGCAGTCAGATCGACGACACCGGGCGGATCTTCATCACCGGTAAGGGCAGAAAACAACGCTTCGTGTATCTTACCTCCCGGGCCAAACAGCACCTTGACGCATATCTAACCATCCGCGTGGACAACTGTCCTGCCCTCTTCGTGCCCTATGCCGGCAGAAACGCAGCCAACCCCAAAAGAAGAATCTCCACCAACTACCTTCAGGACAGAATCAAGAGATACAGGGAGAAGCTCAAGATAAACGTCCCCACCTCGGCGCACTCGCTGAGGCACGGCTTTGCCACCTATCTGGCTGAGAAAGGCGCGAATCCCGCAGCACTCCAGATACTCCTGGGTCACGAATCCCTGGATACTACCACCCGCTATGTACACGCCTCCGACAAATACGCGGAGGAGACACATCAGAAATACCATCCCCTGGCTGAATCCGACTAGAGCCAGCCAGGGGAGTCGTTATGTCAACTATCACTCCGTCTAAGGGAATATGCCCCTGGTGACCATGGCGGTCGCCAGTTGTTTCAGTGCAGTCATATAGGCTGCCGTCCGCATGTCGACCCCCTCACACTGACTGATGGATAGCACCTGATTGAAGGCATTGGTCATCAGTCTTCCCAGGTAGTTGTTGACCTGCGTTTCATCCCAGTAGAAGGACTGCAGGCCCTGCACCCACTCAAGATATGAGACTATCACACCTCCAGCGTTGGCCAGTATGTCGGGGGCAACGAATACCCCCCTATCGACCAGGAGCTTGTGAGCTTCAGGTGTGGTCGGCCCGTTGGCACCTTCTACAATCACACGCGCCTTCACCGCGGGTGCGTTGCCCTTGTGCAGTGCATGCTCCAAAGCAGCTACGACCAGAATATCACACTTGAGTTCGAGGAGTTCAGCATTGGTGATCGTCTCGGTGTTAGCACATCCTATGACGGAACCGGTCTCCCTCTTGTGGTTGAACACCCTTTCCAGGCTCAAGCCCTCGGGATTGTACACGCCGCCCCTGGAATCGCTTATCGCCGTTACGCGGCAACCTTCCTTGGCAAGAAGATCCGCTGCCGTCGCCCCTACATTGCCACATCCCTGCACCACAACCGTTGCTTCCTGTGGATCTATGCATAGATGCTTGGCAGACATCAGGGCGCTGATCATCGACCCGCGTCCGGTGGCCTCGAATCTCCCGCTACTACCTCCTATCTCCAGTGGCTTGCCGGTAACGACTGCCGGCACCGAATATCCCCTGCCCATGCTGTATGTGTCCATGATCCAGGCCATCACCTGAGGGTTCGTGCCCACGTCGGGGGCCGGGATATCGCTGTCGGGCCCCATTATCAGCGCAATGTCAGAAGCGTATCGGCGAGTTAACCTCTCGAGCTCACACTGAGATAGCTTCTTCGGATCACAGATAACACCACCCTTAGCACCACCATAGGGAATCCCGGCGACAGCCGTCTTCAGAGTCATCAGAGCCGCCAGGGCCCTCACTTCATCGATGTTCACATCCGGGTGATAGCGTATTCCGCCCTTGCTCGGACCACGACTATCGTTGTGGACGATCCTGAATCCCGTGAACACTTTCACCGATCCATCGTCCATCCTCACCGGGAAATTCACCGTTAGCTCTCGTTCACATTCCATCAGTCTCAAGCGGCATTCGTCCGCTATGTCCATCTGCCGGCAGACATCGCTGATAAGGCTTCTGACATTCTGGAATGCCTGCTCATTCGTGCCTTCGCTCATGTGCTCACCTCCTTATGCGATTGCTTACTTCTTGCTTCATCTCGGCCAGCCACACTCAGCCTGCTCTTGCCCAAGACCGACCAGCCCCTCCCCAGTGGAGGAGTCCCATGGGTAGCGATGACAGTCTATCAGTGTCACAGGTCCCTAAACCTGATCAGTTCACAATACTCCATGAGGGTGCCCATAGAATGATTCTCAACCTCGATTCCCGACTCCACGGCGGCAGCCACAGGGTTGAGTCCTCCCGCCAGTATCATCCCCACCTTGTTAAGCTCAACTGGAACTCCACACACAGGTCTGCTTACTTCGCCCGTCACAAGCAGTCCACCAAGACCCGCTTCCTTCAGTCGGGCAACAACTCTCTCCGCGGCCGGTTGACATATAGCCGGCATCTCCCGGAAGTTGGCAAGGATCCTGCCCTCGCCCCTTCTCACCACCTGACCGACGGTGGTCATCCTGCTAGAGATGTATAGCTCTGCAGGATCCAGTGAGGAGCCCGAATACTGGATAAGCTCGACAAAGCGGAGAGGCTGGCGCTTCTTGATCTGGAGTATGCCGCTAAACCTGTAGTCAATGGGAACCCCGGCCCTGAGCAAAGAACCGTTGATTACCACACTGCAGACCGTAGCGAGGCCCATCCTCCCCTTCGGCGTGGTAACCCCGCCAAGATCCTCACCCGACCCGGCTACAGCTGCGAGCTCACTGACGCAGAATCCTGTTTGGAACACCCTCTTCATGGATTGGACTGCTTTGCCGAACTGCTTCTCCGGGAAGAACGAAATGTTCACCGGAACTCTGCCTTCACGCGTGTCTGGATCGAAGTCGGTCTGGCAGGCCATGAGTTCTATCCTGGACGCAACAGAGCCGACCTTATCGCTGACGAGGGCGCTCTTCAATTCTTCGAGACCGACCTTAGTAATCAGCCTACCATCTCTCCCCACTCTCTCGGTGAACCCCCGCTCATCCATTAACTTCAAGTGGTAGCGAACTGCCCTCTCTGTAAGCTGGATTCCCTGGTTGCTGAGATGATGGGATATAACCCGTGCACCTATCGGCTCAGTCGATTGGCTGAGGATCCTGAGAATGGCGATTACCTTTCTCTCTACATCTTGAGCCTGCTGTGTTAGCAAATCACTATGCCTCTGCTGAACTGGCGAAGGTAACCTTTTGCCGTGTAATTCTGCCAGATGTGAAATCAGATTGTCAACGACCTAAGCCCGCTAAGGCAGCCGAAAACGGCTATATATATGTCTGATATACTATGAGTTGTTACGCAGCACGGAGGCGAATTGCAGCTACTCAGGGTAGGAATCGCTCAAATCAACCCCACCGTAGGCGACCTCACAGGCAATACCAGGAAGATCATCGAGTCGATCCACCGAGCCAGGTCCCTGGGGGTAGACCTGCTGACCCTGCCCGAACTGGCCATCACCGGCTATCCGCCTGAAGACCTGCTACTCAAACCACACTTCATCCGCCAGAACATGGCGAGTCTCAACGAGATCGCTGAGCACACCTCGAATATCGCGGTGGTAATCGGCTTTGTCAACAGCGATGGAGACACCTACAATGCCGCTGGCATGCTGTACAACGGCAATCTGGTGGGTGTATACCACAAGCACTATCTGCCCAACTACGGAGTCTTCGATGAGAACAGGTATTTTCAGGCCGGTAGGGAATACCCGGTCTTCATCGTTCGTGGCGTGGGCATAGGTGTCAACATCTGCGAGGATATGTGGTATGAAACAGGGCCGGCCGTCGTCCAGGCCCATGCCGGAGCAAGGGTGCTGGTCAACATAGGCGCCTCACCGTATCATGCAGGTAAGGGTATCTCCAGGGAGAGAATGTTCGCTACCAGGGCATCGGATAGTGTGGCCATTGTTGTCCACAACAACCTGGTCGGTGGGCAGGATGAACTCCTGTTTGACGGGAACAGCCTGATCATCAGTGAGAAAGGAGAGGTGATCGCTCGGGCCAGGCAGTTCGAAGAGGATTTCCTGGTGGCGGATCTGGATGTCGATTCGGTGCTGCGCTCTCAGTTGCACGACCCGAGACGGAGGAAGGTCTCACCGTGGATCATGGAGAGGCTCGAAAAGACCGTCAGGATAGAGGTATCCGCCGAGCCTACGTCGGCTGCCAGGCCTCAGGCGATAACAACACGAGTCGACAGACTGGAGGAACACGCTGAGATCTACTCTGCTCTCGTCCTCGGCACCAGAGATTACGTCCGCAAGAACGGCTTTGAGAAAGTGGTGATCGGCCTGTCGGGGGGACTAGATTCGGGACTGGTGGCCACCATAGCCACCGATGCCCTGGGGGCTGATAATGTCATTTGCGTCTACAACCCCTCGCGCTACTCTTCGCCGGGCAGCAAGGCTGATGCTGAGGCTCTGGCCAGCAATCTGGGGGTACGATTCATGGTTATACCCATAGAGCGGATATTCGGCTCCTACCTGGAAACCTTGGCCGAGCCTTTCAGGAACACTGAACCGGATGTAACCGAGGAGAACATCCAGGCAAGAATCAGGGGCAACATCCTCTTCTCCCTGTCGAACAAGTTCGGATGGCTTGTACTTGCCTGCAGCAACAAGAGTGAGACAGCTACCGGCTACACGACGCTCTACGGAGACATGGCTGGAGGCTTTGTCCCTCTGAAAGATGTCCCCAAGACGATGGTCTTCGAGTTGGCCAAACACAGGAATCGTCAGGCAGGTAAGGAGTTGATACCATCTGCAATCCTAACCAAGGCACCATCGGCCGAGCTAAGACCCGATCAGAAGGATACTGATAGCCTTCCCCCGTATGAGGTTTTGGATCCGATTCTGAGGGCCTATGTAGAGAACGATATGACGATCGAAGGAATAGTAGCTATGGGTCTTGACCTTGACACAGTCAAGAGGGTGGCTCGCCTGGTGGACCAGAGCGAGTACAAGCGTCGCCAGGCTGCCCCCGGCATCAAGATAACACCCAGGGATTTCGGCCGCGACAGGAGGCTGCCTATCACCAACAGGTTCAGGGAGGACACGCAGGCAGCTTAGCGGCAGACTGCCTCACTGGTCTCAGACAACTAACGACGGCGTTCACACCGCCCTGTCACAGGAAACAAGCTGAGGAACATCGGCCGCAGGAGTGTAGCTTGCCCCTACTTGACAATCCTGCCGTTCTTGATCACCATCTCTACCAGGTTCATACCGAACCAGTATGGCAACTGCCGATGGTCGGGAACATCGAGGATGATGATGTCCGCCTGCTTTCCCACTTCCAGGCTGCCTATTCTGTCGCCCCTGTCTACAGCGTATGCTGCGTTTACAGTTGATGCGTTGATGGCTTCCGCCGCAGTCAGCTTCATGTATCTGCAGGCCAGGGCAATGACCATCTGCATGGACAGCGTCGGACAGCTTCCCGGGTTGAAGTCGGTGGCAAGGGCAATCGGCACGCCCGATTCTACCAGCTTCCTGGCAGGTGCATAGTGCCCGGTCATCAGATGGAAAGGAACCCCGGGCAGCAGAACACCGATCGTCCTCTCCTCTGCCATACGCCTCATTCCTTCTTCAGAAACGTGATCCAGATGGTCTATTGAGGTCGCTTTCATCTCCACGCCCAGCTCCACTCCACCCATGTCGCTGAACTCGCCCGCATGGAGTTTGATCTTCAGGCCGCAGTTCCTGGCTTTCTCCAGTATCTCTCTAGCCTCAGCGACCGAGAACGCCCCCTCTTCCACAAACACGTCGCAGTATTCGGCCAGCGGCTGCTTTCCTAGCTCCTCAATCATCTTCAAGATCTCCCGCACGTAGGCTGCACTACTCCCGCTGAACTCCGGAGGAACAACATGGGCACCCAGAAAGGTAGGCACCAGTTCGGCCCTTCGGTTCGTCCGCATATTCGCGACCACCGTCAACATCTTCATCTCGTTCACCATGTCCAGCCCGTATCCGCTCTTCACCTCGATAGTGGTGGTACCATAGTCGGAAGCCGTCTTGACTCTTGACAATGCCGTTGATACTAGTTCGGGGAACGCAGCATCTCTGGTACTACTCACCGTGCTGAAGATACCTCCCCCGCTGCCCAGAATCTCCAGGTAGTCAGCGCCGCTGATCTTCAGAGCAAGTTCATCTTCACGTGAACCCGAGAACACAAGATGAGTGTGACAATCAACGAATCCGGGCAAGATCGTCTTTCCTGTAGCGTCGATCACCCTCCTGGCCGCCTCGTCTATGTCATCGCCGACTGCGACGATTCTGCCCCCCTCGATCGCCAGACTTCCTCCCGTGACTACATCCAGAGCATTCAAATCCCGGCCTGCCTTCGGGCCCTTGCTCTTACACGTGACCAACTCTGAGGCATTCTTGATAAGAATGTCTAGCACGGAATTCTGACTCCCTTTCGTCTCGCTGTCTCGATCGCGACCTCGTAGCCTGCGTCAGCGTGCCTGGCAACCCCGATGCCAGG